>JBLIZK010000067.1:0-11912 GCA_048859825.1 Paludibacter sp. | reverse complement strand
GCTCTTCCGATCTATTGATTGACTCTTCAAAAATACATCCATCAAATGTGTGGTATCATGCCGCATTTGTTATTGACAACGGTAATCTTACCACCTATATCAATGGAAAAAAAGAACTGAATGAGTTCATTTCTTTTTCACCTTTTTTTAAGGGTAAAACATCCTTTGGTGTTCGTCAGAATCTTGTTTCGTGGTATAAGGGAGCTATTTATAAACTCATTATTACAGCTCGTGCATTACGTCCTTGCGATTTCTCATATTATCCAATTAAACCTTAACACTCTCATTCTATCAGTATATATACCTTTTTAAATAATCTAATACTTATGCATACCTTTAGGAAACAAATTTTGATGATATTATCAGCTATCCTCAGTTTTCATTTTGTTCAAAGTGAAAATGCGCCAAAAATTACCCGTAACGCTGAAAATGCCATGCTAAAAGCCACGCGGTTCATGTTTGAGAAAGTAAGTACCAATGGCGGTTTTGTATGGTATTATACACCTGATTTATCACGCAGGTGGGGTGAGCTGGAGGCAACAAAATCGATGATTTGGTTGCAGGACCCTGGCACTACTCTTGTTGGGCATACCATGCTTGATGCATATGCTGCCACAAATAATGAATATTATTATAATGCTGCCTGTAAAGTAGCCAATGCATTGATATTTGGACAAAGTACTGAAGGCGGATGGAACTATTTAATTGATTTTGAAGGTGACAGGGCATTGAAACGCTGGTATGCAACAATTGGTAAAAACGCCTGGCGCTTAGAAGAATACCAGCATTATTATGGCAATAGTACTTTTGATGATAATGTAAGTTCGGACGCTGCACGTTTTTTATTACGTATTTATCTCACTAAATTAGCACCTGAATACAAAACAGCTCTTGATAAAGCCATTGGATTTGTGTTAAATAGTCAGTATTCAAACGGTGCCTGGCCACAAAGATACCCTTTGATGGGTGGTTTTTGTAAAAACGGAAAACCAGACTATACATCTTTCTATACATATAATGATGATGTTATCAAGGAAAATGTAAACTTTCTGATACAATGCTACCTTTCGTTGGGTGAAAAACGATTTTTAGAACCGATTGAGAGGGCCATGAACTTTTATTTACTTTCGCAGGATAGCTCTGGTGGCTGGGGGCAACAAATGGATTTGGAAATGCATACTGCCGGTGCAAGAAGTTATGAACCTGCCGCGCTTTTACCAAAAAATACAGTCGCTGTTATCTATCAGTTGATGGACTTTTATCGATATACCGGAGATAGTAAGTTTCTGAAGCCCATTCCGGCAGCATTGCACTGGCTTTCAGCAAGCAAATTATCATTGGAATTAACCGAAAACGGACGTTATACGCATCCGCAATTTGTGGAAATAGGTACAAATAAAGCGCTTTATCCTCACCGGAAAGGTTCAAATGCTATATATGGTTACTATTATGTAGATTATAACTCAACTGATTTACTAGCACATTATGGAGGGAAGACCTTTGTGGATGTTGAAAAAATACAATCAGAGTATGAGCAATTACTTGCAATGGATGTTGATACATTAAAGCGAAATTCTTTATTGTTCGGAAATGCTGCTTTTAAACTGCCCGGTAGGTCTCTTGATAAGTTTTCGGCTTATGGAAATATTGATAAAGCAGCAGTACTTAAACTGATTAACGAACTTGATAAAGAGGGAAGATGGCTTGTAAAACATGCTATGATTAGTCATCCATATTCAGGTGATGGAATTAAAAAAGAAGCTACAAATGAGTTTTCATGCAGCTTTGTTGGCGATGAAACTGATACTTCTCCCTATAGAGATATGTCAGATGCTTTGTATATTTCTACCGGCGCATATGTTCGGAATATGCGCATGTTAATCAGTTTTGTATCTTCCACAAAAAAGTGATAGTTTTGTGGAAGATATTTGAACTATCTTAAATTTGATACTTAACAGATGAATGGAAACATCCCGATTACAGATTGTAGATGCACTGCGTGGGTTTGCTATCGTATCCATTATGCTTTTGCATAACCTGGAACATTTCGATTTTTATTTTACTCCCGAACATTTGCCTCTGTGGATGCAGGCAAGCGATAAAATTATTTGGGATACCTTATTTTTCCTCTTTAGCGGAAAATCCTATGCCATTTTTGCTTTGCTGTTTGGTTTAACCTTTTACATTCAGGATTCCAATCAGCAAAAAAACGGACGCGATTTCAGAGTGCGTTTTGCCTGGCGACTTCTGCTGTTGCTGTTATTCGGCATTATCAATTCTGCGTTTTACGAAGGCGATATTCTGACAATTTATGCTATTCTCGGTTTTGCTCTTATACCCGTAGCAAGACTAAGTAACAAAGTGGTTTTGATAATTGCCCTGCTGTTAATGCTACAACCTTTCGAGCTGCTTAAGTTATTTTATGTGTTACTTATCGACAAAAGTACAGCGGTGTCAGATCCTGCATCGTGGGCTTATTTTGCTAAAATGGGTGAATATATTACAGGCACTAATTTATGGGATACGCTGTATGGAAATCTGACAAATGGAAAAACAGCTGTTTTAATATGGACCTGGGAGGTGGGTCGTGTGCCGCAAACTATATCGCTGTTTCTACTGGGTATGCTTGCCGGACGATTCAAATTATTTGTGTACTCGGTGGAGATGATACGTTTCTGGCGGAAAATACTATTGAGTGTTATTGTACTGTTTCTTGTTTTTTGGTTTATCAGTCTGTATTTAGGTCAAATCTTTTCCAATAAGGCTGCATTAAGGTCGGCCGAAACGATTCTAAAAACCTGGAGTAATTTATCGTTTATGTTGTTTTTGGTATCGGGTTTTGTGCTTCTTTATCAATATATAAAACTAAACAAGGTGCTGAATGTATTATCGCCCATAGGCCGAATGAGTTTATCCAATTATATGATTCAATCGATAGTAGGGTCTTTTATATATTATGGATTTGGATTGGGTTTATACAAATATACCGGTGCTACATATTGCCTGCTGATAGGGATAATTCTGGCTGTATTGCAAGGCATTTTTAGTAAATGGTGGATGAAAGATCATCGCCAGGGACCATTGGAAACAATCTGGCATCGGCTAACCTGGATTGGAAGCCGGAAAAGCTAAAGAAGTTCGCAGTTACTGCAAACTGCAAACTTCTTTCACTTTTTACTCAGCAAACTGAATAAAGATGCGGAATACTTTAGCCGGGTCGGCGGCCCAGAATTCCATGGCTTTTTGAGCATCTTCGGCAGTGAAAATACCCGAAATCAGTTCATCCACAGGGCATGTGCCACGTTTCATATATTCCATTACGGCACGGAAATCTTCGGGCATAGCATTGCGCGAGCCGCGAATATCCATTTCTTTTTGCACAAAGTATTTGGTTTCGAATGCAATTTCGGTTTTTGCATAGCCTATGCAAACCACGCGTCCGGTAAATGCTACTTCATTGATGGCCATTTGGTAGGTAACGGGAGCCCCAACTGCTTCAATTACCACATCCGGGCCATAACCTCCAGTGAGAGCCTTCAGTTTTTCGCTTACATTTTCGGTTTTGCTGTTGATGGTTTCGGTGGCTCCTAGGCGTTTTGCCAGTGCCAGTTTATTGTCGTCCATGTCAACCGCAATCACACGTGCACCGCGCAATGCAGCACGCACTACAGCGCCAACGCCTATCATTCCACATCCAATAACCATGACTACGTCGAGGTCGGTAACTTCGGCACGCGAAACAGCATGAAAGCCTACGCTCATAGGTTCCACCATGGCAAAGTCGCGGGGGGTAATGGCGTCGTCGGCCAGCACTTTTACCCATGGCACTTTGATGTATTCGCTCATTGCACCGTGGCGTTGCACACCAAATGTCTGGTTGAACTGACAGGCATTCGGGCGGCCGTTGCGGCACGAAGGACACTTACCACAAGCGGTATATGGATTAACGGTACAGGCCATGCCTGCTTTCAAATGCTCAGGTACGGCACTTCCTACAGCCGCTATGCTGGCTCCGATTTCGTGGCCGGGAATAACCGGCAACTTCACCATTGGGTTTTTACCTAAAAATGTATTTAAATCCGAACCACAATAGCCTACGTAATGTATTTTCACCAAAACTTCGTCGGCTGCAATTTCCGGCTTATCAATCTGAACCAGTGATATTTTTCCCGGTTCTGCTATTTGTACTGCTTTCATGTTTTTATTGTTAATTATGCTACGCATGTTATTGTTATCTATGCTACGCATGTTGTTGATACTTTGTGTGTTATTAGCCCTTCAGGCGTTATTTTGTGCTATGCACGTTTTTTATTGTTATTTGCGCTACGCTTGTTATTGATTCTTTGTAGGTCATTTGCACCGTGTGTGATATAAATAACATAAAGCAATGAACGCCCGAAGGACTAATAACGTTCATCGCGTAAAAACCAACGCGTTTAACAAATTATAGCCCGTAAACCTTCACAGCATTCTCACCCAGCACTTTTGCCTGATTTTCGGGGCTTAGCGATTCGATATAGTCTGTTACTACGCTTATAACCTTTTGGTAACTGCCTGCAACCAAACATACGGGCCAATCGGAACCAATCATAACTCTGTCGGGGCCAAAAGTAGCAAACACCACATCCAGATAGGAGCATAGCGTTTCGGGAGTCCAGTTTTGCCAATCGGCTTCGGTAACCATGCCCGAAAGTTTGCAATATACATTCGGGAAAGCCGCCAGTTCAGCCATGTACTGAGCCCAGGGCTCTATAATATCATCCTTAATAAGCGGTTTGGCAATATGGTCGACAACAAAAAGCTGATTTTCGGAAAATTGTGCCACAAATTGCAGCGTATTAGGCAGGTGTTTTTCAAAAATCAGAATATCGTAAACAAGCCCGTATTTCTCAAGCAGTTTTACACCCCTGATAAATTCAGGGCGGAGCATAAAGTTCATATCAGCTTCGTCGTGAATAACGTGGCGAACGCCCACTGCCTTAGGGTGAGCCGCAAACTCTTTCAGTTGCTCACCGACTTCTTCGGATTGCAAATCTACCCAGCCCACCACACCTTTAATGTGCGGGTTTTCGTTGGCCAGTTGCAGCAGCCAGTTGGTTTCTGTAAGCGACTGACGTGCCTGTACGGCCACTGAACCATCGAATCCGATGGATGTAAGTTCGGGCAACAAATCGGCTGGCAGAAAATCCTTTTTTATCGCTGCCATAGTATCGCCCATCCAACCATAATCGTCGGTGTTAAAGTGCCAGTAATGCTGATGACTATCTATTTTCATGTCTGTAAATTACATTTTAAAAATCCGTTCCATTAACTGCCATTTCTCGTCGGCAGTAGCATTTTCAGATGTATTCTGAAAGCGGGCCATGTGTTTTTCCCATTCAGCCTGACGTGGTTTTGTGGCCAGTTCGGTCATGGCTTTTTCGTGGTCAAAATCGGGCACGGTATCCATTATCATAAACAATTTTGTACCTGTAATGTATATTTCCATGTCCAGAATGCCTACTTCGCGCATGCCCTGATTAATTTCTGGCCATGTGTTTTCGCGGGCATGTGCCAACTTGTATGCGGCTATTAGGTCGGCATCGTTGCGCAATTCCAGTGTTTTGCAAAAGCGCTTAAAGTGAGTATACTCTGTGTTTTCGATGTATTCCATATTTACGCTTTTACTTTGTGGCCACTAATGGCATAATACAATATAAATGCAAACAAAGGTATGGGTACTAAAAATCCGATTGACATGGATGAAATGTCGGCTACCCAGCCCATAAACATAGGGAAAACAGCTCCTCCTACAATGGACATAATAAGGAATGATGATCCTTTTTTGGTTTGTGGGCCGAGATCTTTTATTGCAAGGGCAAAAATTGTTGGGAACATAATGGACATAAAGAAGAAAATAAGAAACAATGCCACTACCGAAACCATTCCCAGTCCGGCGCTTACCACAGGCAATAACAATACGCACATAAGTGAGTATATAGCCAATAATTTTACCGGCGCAACAAAGCGCATCATCCAGCTACCCGATAAGCGACCTATAAAAAACAGCGACATACCACCTAACCCCAAAAGATAACCGGCCATGGATTTTGTTATGCCCAGGTTCAGTTCTTCAGCTGTTAAAAAGTTTACAAAAAAGCTGAAAACACCGGTTTGTGCGGCTACATAGCTGAACTGTGCAATTACACCCAGCATAAGA
Source organism: Paludibacter sp. (assembly GCA_048859825.1). Classification (GTDB taxonomy): domain Bacteria; phylum Bacteroidota; class Bacteroidia; order Bacteroidales; family Paludibacteraceae; genus Paludibacter. The sequence continues at coordinate 5,713 of JBLIZK010000067.1, read as the reverse complement.
TGTTTGGTTTTGAACAGTGGTTTTACCGGTGCGTTGGTACCGCTGCTGTTTACACCGTGAGCAAGATCTACATCTTCGTCGGTAATTTCAGGTAGTTTCACAAACATGTAAATAATGGCAATAATTAATACCACTATACCAATGCCGGCATAAGGAGCTATCATAGAGTCGAGTCCTTCGGAAGTGTTAGCGCCTTCCTCGCCGCCTAAAATAAAATAAGTGGCAAAAATAGGCCCGAATATCCAGGCCAAACCGTTAAACGATTGCGAAAAATTAATGCGTCGTTCGGCCGATTCTTTATCGCCCAGCTTGGTTGTGTAAGGGTTGGCAGCTGTTTCGAGGGTAGCCAGGCCACATCCCAAAATAAAAAGACCAATCAAAAACAATATATATGAAGCATTGATTGAAGCCGGAACAATAAGAAAGGCACCTGCTGAAAACAGCAGTAAACCCATGATAATCCCTTTTTTGTAGCCAAATCGGCGCATAAAGTAGCCGGCAGGCAAAGCCATAGAGAAATAAGCCATATACACCGAGAACTGGATAAGCCCCGATTCGGCTTTCGATATTTTCAACACTTCCTGAAAGTGCGCATTGAGCACATCGAGCATACCGTGTGCGCTTCCCCACAGGAAGAATAATGACGAGATAAGAATAAAAGGAACAAGGTATTCCTTTGTTGTTAATTTGTTACTCATAAAATATTCAGATTTAATTAGATTACAAAAATGGATAATCCGAAGCAATAAGACCGTTTTGTTTCATATCGGCCCAAAAATCGGATGGGACCTGTGTTACCACAGAGTCGACATTGCTTTTAATGTTCGATGGTTTTGATGTGTTTAACGCGATGCTTACTACACCCGGAGCTGTAGTGGCAAAGCTCACGCAGGCAACCGCCGGACTTATGCCGTGTTTCTGGCAAAGTGCAAAGAATTTTTCGCGCCAGGCAAAAATAGCTTTGTTTTCGTCGGTGTCGGGTTGTATCAGTCGGTAATCGTAAAACTTACCTCCTATAAGGAACCCGGCGTGGAATACAGCAGAATTCACAATACTGATATTTTTGTTGTGCAGTGTTTGCATAAAATCAAGTAATTCTTTGGGGTGGTTCATAATGGTCATGCTATTGGCAAACATTACCCAGTCGAGTTCCACAGCTTTGGAAACTTCCTCAATTACGCGCCAGTTTTTAGCGCCTACGCCTACAGCCTTTACTTTCCCCTGTTTTTTGAGGTCGGCCAGTGCGCGGTAGGCTTCCACTATTTCGGCAAAGCGGCTTTCCCTTTCTTTAAACGATTGAGCGCCGGCTAAGTACTCATCCGGGTCGTGTACCGAGGCCAGTTGCGGGAAGTAGCGGCCACCAAGCAACTGGTTACCCTGGTCGTAACAGTTGAGTATGCCTTCGTAGCTGATGTCCTGAGCTGCATCGTTTTTCATGTCCATCCAAACGCCCTGCTCAAAGGTCGGTTCGGCGGTAAGCAGGGGTGTGCGTTTCCATCCCAGTTTATTGCTGATGACTACATTTTCGGGGGCAATATTCAGTTTTTCGAGGCATTCGCCCAATTTTTCGAGTGCCAGTCCGGCGCCATATTTGCCGGCACTGTCAAATACTACGGGCGCAGGCACATGCTCAATGGCCTGACGCACAATTTCGAGTTTGGTATCGTCGTCGAGTGCTGTGTAAAGATTGCCAAGGGCACTGGTCCCAAAAATAATAGGCGGAATCATCACGCCTGTTTTGCCAATTTCGTTTAATTTCATGTGTATGTGTTTAAATGCAAGAGCCAAGAGCCAAGAGCCAAGAGTCAAGAGCCAAGACAAAAGAGCAAAGAACAAAGACGAAAGAACAAAGACGAAAGAATAAAGACAGAGCATGTTTTCTGCTATTTTCTTTTATTTATTTCAAAGGTCTTTTTTCCTATTTATTTCTTTCGTCCGTTTTCTGACTTCAAGATCGTGCAAATATACTTTTATTACTGCAAATCAATTTGTATCTTTACGTCTAATTTGTGTAAAAAGTAAACATTCGGACGTTTTTAGTACAATGTTTATTGTTTGCGGTGAGTAGTTTTGCTTCGCTGCTATTGGAGGATGTGAAGAGGAGGATTGATGATTTTTCAGATTTCATTATTTTCAGATTTCCCTATTTAAAACAGAATGCTTTCGGAAAAACAAAAATACGACCCCTGGGAGGTAAAACAGGAAATAGCGCCGCTGAAAATAACGGTGCATTGTGCGCGTTACTGGATGTTGTCGGAGTGGGAGAGTAGTAATCTCTCGTTGCCATTCTGGCGATTGTATCATAGCCGGACAGGTGGTGGCTTTATTGTGTACAGGGGCGAAACCATTGAAGTGGGAGCACAGCAACTGTGGCTTATTGCGCCAAATACCTCGTTTGCCGGTTTTTTGCAGGCTCCCACCTCTGTCGAGAGCATCAGAGGGGTGCGTATTCAATCCGTCGATGAAGTTGCAAAATACAAGGCAATCGGTATGATTGACCAGTTATTTATCCATTTTAGTTTGGGGTATCCGTACGATAATATCCGGCCGGGGGTATATGGCATAGAACTGACCGGAGCTGAGGAAGACAATTTACGTGCGCTGGAGGAGATGCGACTGACCAATCCGAATCAAATTGAGTTCAGTGAGTCGGTTCGGTTACATCAACTGCTACTGATGGCACTTACGCACATACCGCAGGAGCATTGGCAGTTTCCACCCCTTGATGCCCGTGTACTGAAAGTAATAAAATACATTGATAAAAATCTGAAAAAAGAACTTACAAATGCTGAGCTGGCACGTGTAGCTAATATGGCTACTAATTCGTTTGCGCGACTTTTCAGAGAGCAAAAACAGCTAACGCTCAAGCAATACATTCAGCTTTGCCGGGTGGAAAAATCGGTGATGTTCTTGCTGCACACAAACGAAGCAATTGACCTGATAGCACAGGAGTGCGGATATTTTGACCGGCATCATTTTTCGAAGGTTTTTAAATCGGTAACGGGCATGGCTCCGGCATTGTACCGCAAGAAAATGAGCGGGGAATCCGTAGGCTCGGTATAATTATTACTTCGTTCAACGGGATTAAACTTTCGTTGGTCGATTTTTCGTTGGTAAACAACATATAGTCACATTATCTTTGCCACATCAAAATTTTAAAAATAAAAACAAAATGGAAAACGATTTGAAACAATCATTTCGCAGAGGCCACAATAAAGGTTTAGGCTTTGGATTTTTTCTGGTAATTATTGGTATTGTATTGCTCGGGTTTAATTTCGGGTACATCGATTCGCCACTTAAAAGAGTAATATTTTCGTGGCCGATGATATTGATAGTAATAGGTACGGCTAAGTTTTACAAAAAGCAGTTTGTGACTTCCATTATCCTGTTTATGATTGGTATTTTCTTTTTAATGCCGCGTATCATTCATGCCTACCCGGAAGCATTTCCCGGACTAGATGGCTCGTTTACACATACTTTCTGGCCATTGCTGCTGATAGCTGCCGGTATAATTATGGTGGTGAACAAACTTACAGGTAACAAATGGAACCGTACAGAGTGGGATAGCAAACATCACCATAAAGACTACGCTAATTACGAAGGGCCTATTGGTTCATTTTCGAAAAACAGTGTATTTGGCGGAGGCGAACATATTGTACTTGAACCCGAATTTAAAGGGGGCGAACTTAATGCCGTATTTGGCGGTATGACACTTAACCTGCGACACACGAACCTGCCCGAAGGCGTTACACGCTTAGAAGTTAATGCTGTGTTTGGTGGTGTAACCATTATTGTGCCCGAAGACTGGATGGTAGAAACTCATCTGGACAGTGTATTTGGTGGTTTTGAAGACAAACGATTGGTGAAAATTCCGCAGGACAATGGCCGCAAACTAATTATTACCGGCGCCTGTGTATTTGGTGGCGGCGAAATAAGGAACTAAATCATGATAGCCGTCTTTTTACAAAAGTTATCGGAGTGGTGGCAGTATGCTGTGGTTTTTGTGGCATTTATAGTGCTACAGGCATTCTGCTTTAGCCTTATGCTGCCATTGCCCGTGCTGTATATTGTAGCCGATGCTGTGGTATATGCCTGCACCTATCTTTTGTTGGGACTTATGCTGTGGAGTACCCTGCGTTACGGGCAGTTTAATACTCAACCCTTTATGCAGGTGGTACTTATCTATGTGGCGCTTATAACGCTATCGGTGGTGGTAAGTTACGCAGTAGGGTATGGTTTTTATCAATTATTACCCCTGACTGAAGCCGATGTATTGTTCACGTTTATGCCGGTACGCCTGTTTGTGTCGCTTTTGGTTACCGTGTTGCTTATTCAGTACAACCATTTTCGGATTTGCAGAATTATACACTCTACCGATGCGCAGAACCGGACTGAGGAGGCAGAAGAACTGATTCCCGTAACCGAACAGCAGGAAACGGCAACATTTGTGGAATTGCTGGAACGCATTTCGGTAAAATCGGGGACCAAAATACATGTAATACCGGTGGCCGATGTGGTGTGTCTGCAAGCCGATGGCGATTATGTGCAAATACATACCATGAGCGGAAAGTACCTGAAAGAGCAAACCATGAAGTACTTTGAAGAAAACCTGCCTCCTACTCAGTTTTTGCGTGTACACCGCTCTTGTATTGTAAATGTGCAGTGCATTGCCCGCATTGAACTGTACGATAAACAAAGTCAGCAACTCACACTGAAAAATGGTCAGCAAATAAAAGTAAGTCAGGCAGGCTATAAACTTTTGCGCAGCAAATTAAAACTCTGAAAAACAAAATTCTCTTATTTGTAGGGATACACAAGGTTGCCCGACAATCGGGGGAACTCTATGTAGGTGTACATTGTCGGAAAGTTTACCCGGGTTGAATACTATTTGATTTCCTGATTTTTTTGAAAATCGAAAAATGTTTTCCGTGTAATGTCAGATAAGAGCAACTGATAATTGATATAGGCACTCAGGTGATTGTTGTAGGCCGTGTTTAAACGGTTGCGCTCCAAAGCAAGTGCCTGACTGTCGATATCGCCATCGGAAAAGCGCTGACGTGTAATTTCAAAACTTTTTTCGGCTACGATTAGGTTTTTTTCGAGTAACTGAAGGCGTTTCAGGCTGCTGTTAAGGTCGGCTACCAGGTTACGTACCTCGCGCTCTATGCTTCGATGTTCAATTTCACGGGCAATTTCAGCCTGTTTTAAACGGGCTTTGGCCGCCCGTACAAGGGCTTTGTTTTCGCCCCAATCCAGTATGGGCACGGTTACATTAATGCCTATACCAAAGTTCTGAGGGCGTTTCATCATATCGTTGTACGAATTATTGAGCGACGATTTAAAACTCTGGTTAATGTCCTGTGTGTTGATACCGTTTTTTTCGTAATAGGCAGTTAAGTCGGCTTTAATCATCCCTTCGGCTCTTTGTTGTTTAACTCCCATTTTTTCGAGTTCAATCCGGATTTCGTTTTCACGTACTTCGAGGCGGTTGGCCAGAGCCATTTGCACGGCTTTTTCGGTATCAACAATTACCACTTCATATTTTAGTTCATTCAGGAGTGAAATGCTGTCGTGTCTTAGCCCCCTAATTAACTGGACTAATTTGTAGAATCAATTTAGGACATTAATTTTGTGGAATTATGAGTAAAATCAGGAGAAAATTCAGTTTAGAAGAAAAGCTTCAAATTTTAAGTGAAGCCGACCAAAACGGCAT
>JBLIZK010000066.1:0-3199 GCA_048859825.1 Paludibacter sp. | reverse complement strand
ATAATCGTAGATACTCAAAAACCAATAGAAAGTATAATCCATGATGGTATTGGAGTGACTCGTAACAGGGTCTTTGCCACGCAACAACCAAATGGTATTGCGCACCGTTTGCGCATCGAAAAACAGGTAATAATTCATCTGATAACTCTGAATAGCATCGCCACTCCAGGTCCAACGGTCGCGTTTAATACCATCGATAAAGAATTCGCGCGTGGTAAGGTGCATGGTGTATTCGCCCACTTTCCAGATATTATTCAATTCTTGGTCGCTACTGCGGAATTTGCCACGATATTGTACCGGTTTGTACTCGTAGAGCATACTCACATCCGAATACTTCACTCCCTCGTCTTTGGTTATATATACGTATCGAAAAGCTTTGCTGTTGCCCAAGGTGTATTTGTCAGCTAAGTTCGAAGTTTTTGCCAGTGCATTATCGGTTACCTGATTCTCATTGACAGCTAGCTGGTCGAGCGTTTCGCAGAATTTTGTATCGAGCGCTTCCTCACGACTTTCGCCATAAAAGATATTCACCTTGCCATTGCCACTCAAACCGTTTAATTGCAGGTAGCCAAACGTTTCTTTTCCGAAATCAATTAACTCGCCACCAGCCACTTTTTCGCGTTTAAGGGCAGCTTGCGGTGTTACTTCGAGCTTGTAATTGGACGGAAGTTTGTTCGCCGTATTGAATTCGGCCCAGCCTTCGGCCTCCATATAAATAGTAGCAGACGTATCACTGGCTTTGCCACTTTCGTCAATCCACTCCTTGTCCTCGTAGGTTACTTTCCACGAGTTGTCCGATTTTATGGTTTTGCCATTGATAAAAATTGCAGGCGGTGTGGCCTGATTCCATACTTTGATATTCAGACTATGATTACCTGCCGGAAGTGTAAACTTACGGGGCATCCCGAATTGCAGTTTGCCATCCAGTTTGATATTAAACGTTCCCTCAACAGCAATCTCAATTTCTTCGGCCACAGCCAAATCAATCTTTTTACTGAATTCTACCAATACATAATGGCTGTCCATTTTCCAGAAATGAGGAAAAAAAGCACCCCGCTCGGTACGGCGGTTATTCATTTGGTTGCCCAACCATATTTCGTAATCGCCCGGATACCAAATCCAGTTTTGAGCATTCGAGAGCAGGGTCATTGCTGTTAGTGTAAGTAGAATAAGTGTGCGTTTCATATTTTTTGTATTATTATTTGGGATAAGAATCTTTTTTTGTTCTCCTATTGCATTCAGAAAGACAAACCGGAATGTATACCGGCTTCTATCTCCGAAATTTTTACGGGCATGCCGGTTTTAAGCGACATATCCATAGCCTGAAGTAAAGCCACAGTACCGATGCCTTCTTTCAGGTCGGGATAAGCGGTAAAGCCCTGATCAATACTATCAGCAAAATATTCGAGATAGTTCTGATACTCGCCGGCATGGTGGCTTTCGCCCTCGAATCTGAAAAAGTATTTATGGGTTGTTTCGCCCCATTGAATAATTTTTTCCTCACCATCGCGTGAAGTTAATGCGTAACGCAACTCGTGATAATCGGCCTGACTGGCGCCTTCGGTGCCGCGCAATATGCATGTCATTCCACTATCGCGCATCGAAGGTTGAGTGGGCGACGTGTAGGTGCCACTCACACGGGCAATACGTCCGTCCTTAGCCCTGAAAATAAAGTGCATACAGTCTTCATTTTTAAGGCCGGCTTTTACACCGTTTTCGCTAATCATGCCATATCCCATAACAGATTCAATATCTGGTAAATACCAGCGGATAAAATCCACCGGATGACTTAATCCACCGTAGAGCCACTTGAATTTATCGCTCAAAGACCAGGCTTTGCCCAGAAACCAGCGGTGGTCGGCATTGTAATGCGATTCGATGGTTATCAGATTTCCAATCAATCCCGCTTCGAAATCGGCTCGCTGGCGTTTGGCCGGCTCAAAAAAACGTGAACTTTGTCCTACAAATACCTTTTTGCCTGTTTTTTCGGCAAGATTTATCAATACATTGGCATCAGCCAGGTTGTCAATAAAAGGTTTGGTGCACACCACATGTTTTCCGTGTTCCAAAGCCAGTTTGATGTGTTCGGCATGGAGATGGTCGGGGGTGTATATGGCTATGATATCAATTTGCGGGTCGTTTAGCAAGTTTGCATATTCGGTGGTATAATGCTGAAACCCGAACTCTTTTGCCCGCATTTCGCATAACTCACGGTTGCGGTCGCATATTTTTACCAGCTCCAGCTTGCTACTGTTCAATACCGCCGACATGGTGCTGCGGCCTTCCCCTAACCCTAGTATTCCTATTTTCATTTTTTATTAACTGCGAATTCTAAAACAATTAATTAATGCGCAACAATAAATCAGTACGATTAAATCCTTGTTAAATTCTATTTCCCGGTTTTTAGTTGAATTAATTCTACCCATACTTCACCAGACTTTGTGCCTTCAATACCGGTTTGATATTTTTTCATGAGCGCATTCCAGTCGTTTACCCGTGGGTTGTTTTCGGTTGTTTTCGGGTTAAGTTCAGTAAGAGTTTTCCCCTTTGGAACACTTATTATTAGTAAAAGTTGACTGTCAGTTTTAAAAACCTGTAATTGCTGGAAATCGGCATTGCAGAATCCACGGCTTACTTCAGGCCATTTATCGAACTGAGTGGCATGATAATCCAGGTATTCCTGTTGCAGTTTCGGGTCATCAACAAGTTTACAGGTAAGCAAAGTATGTTCCCATTCAGACGCTGGAGTACATTTACAGTTTTCAAACTTACTGAATTGATACACAGCCTTGTCGTAAGCTTTAATTTTTAGTTTTGGAAACAACTTTGTGTAAACACTTTTCAGATTTTCAACCTGATTCATTTTGGCATATAACACAGTGTGATTGTTCCATCTGTAGAGCAATGGTTTTATCGCACCATTTGCACGTGCAGTAGTCATTACAGCGGCTGTATCAATGCTTTCGCCAATAAACTCAATGGCTGCGAAATGAGGTACTTCCTGTATTTTTCCGGTAGGACGTGTATCGACATCGGCCAGCAAACTACGATACGATGGCTCCACGCCTGCCTTTAATTGAATGCTATCATGTACATAAGCATTATTATTTGTCCATATATTATTGGGTCCGTTGGCATTTTGAAGAAACTTTTCGGCCGGCACCCAATTATTTTTCACAGTCATAAACGAGGAGCCTTC
>JBLIZK010000065.1:0-9688 GCA_048859825.1 Paludibacter sp. | reverse complement strand
TTATCGGCTAATACAATGGACGTTACTTTGTCCAGGTTCATACCTATAAACTTCAGCTCGCCACCGCGTAATGCCGGCGAAGGACCATATACATTTAGTTTAATGGTGGTCAGGTCTTCCTTGTCGTCGCTTTCGCACGAGCTGAAAAACAGGCCTCCCATCAATATGCTGAGCATAAAAGCTGCATAGAAATATTTATTTATTTTGCGATGCATAATCTTCTTATTTTAATGTTTGATGTTCGTTATTCAGCAGGAACAACGCGAATATTGTCGATACAAATAGTAGGTGTACAGTCTTCGCCTTTCGCTTGGTCGCCGCCATGCCACAGGAAAAATGTTAAACCGCCCATATTTCCTTTACTGACCACTTTTTGAATGTCTTCACCATTGTGATTGTATTTAAAGTCTTTCAAAGGAAGTGTAACAGTTTCCCATCCATCGGTGGTATACGACCCTGTAGACAACCATGGCATCCAAAGTCCGCGAGGAGTAACTCCATCGGCCAGATAACTATTAGTTCCACCAACATTCCATGCTGTGAATATCATTTGCATAGCTCCCGATTTCCAGGCATCAGTTACGTTAATTTCAAATTTAATTACAGCATTATCTACCGGAACATCAAAAAGATCACCTTGTGGACGACCATTTGCTGAGCCCCAAAGGTTAAACGAAAATGCATCTTCGTTCCAGGTTGCACTTGGATCTGCGGTCATAGAACCTTTAAAGCGAACGTATTTACCTGTTATTCCGGCAACAGGGTCAGAGTCTGTTAGCACGCCTGAACGCCAGCCACCACTTGCATTCGTATTATCCCAATCAAGAATAATGTTACGGTTATCACGGAAATATAGTTTTGAACGGGTAGCACCATAACGGCTTATTACAGTAACAGGGCCCGCCAAAGCACCTACCGGTACTTTTACTTTGATTTCGTATTGGTTAAACGATACAATCTGTGTAGCTTTTATATTGGGCGTAAAAACTACCTCCGGATTAGCAGAGCCTGCAACCGGAAGGAAATAATTGCCTTTCAATACAGCTGTATCGCCAATTTCGGCGTACTCACACTTCATCGAACTAATGAGAGGTGAAGGCACATCTACTTTAAAATCAAAACTAATTGTATCGTTATCCTTGTTGATAAGGTACATTTTATTTGTTACCAATTGTGGAATTTCCTTTGGAACAGCTACAATTAGTGCATTCGGTGTAATAAAACTGGTATTCAGAATTGCTTTTTGGTCGTTAAACCACAATTCCTTTACACTCGTGAGATTTTCGCCGATGATTGCAATTGTTTTACCCATAAAAGCACTGGTCAATAATGAGTCAGCACTCAATGCATCGGGCACGCGCACATAGCTTACTTTGGGTGTGCCATCAGTAAGCTCAAAAGCATCCGGATTATCGTTGCAAGCAGTAAAGAACATGGATGTTCCAAACAACACAACGAATAAGGCGGAATTGAATGTTTTATTTATCGTTTTTTTCATAATAACTATCAATAATTTGTGTGATGTTGATTAATAACCAATTGTGCTAAAATCGAACGGAACAGGATCCTTACTCAAGTTTGGATTGGCAGCCAAATCGGTATCGGGGAAAGGGATGCTAAACACGATATTCGAGCGTGTTACTTTCCATGTGCCAAGTGTTACAGCCGAAGCGTCCACTTCTCCTTTATAAAAACCACTTAAGTTATTCCAGTAACCACGTTCTTGAGCAGCAATTTTATCTTTTGCTACCTCGGGTTTGTAATAGCTTAAACGTACATAATCGTACCAGTTGTCACCTTCGCAGGCTAGTTCTCTGCGTCGTTCATCAAAAATTTCATCAAAAGTAATCGATGTTTTAGGGGTGGCACCTTTGATACTTCTGCTGCGTACAGCATTAAATACTGCCAACGCTTTTGCATCGGATGTAGAGGCACTGTTGCCTAAAACAGCTTCGGCATAAATTAAGTAAACATCTGCTAAACGAAGTATATGAGTTGCCAATGCAGTTGCCATGCGGTTCATACCTGAACCTGTCCCTAATACGTGGTCGCCGTTATTTCCAACAAGGTGTTTTACAAGGTTTGCTCCTGTGCCTACACCATACGAAACAGTACCATCCACCCAATCGTAGGTAAATCCTCCTTTATCAGCCCAGAAATAATCATAATGGTCGGTCATCATCATCATTGTGGCTTTACGGTGGTCGTCGCTGTTGGCACGTGTAGTTTTGTTGGTAGCGTTTTCGCCAAACAGATTTTGCAAATCAATGGTAGCTCCCGACCAGGTTCCCCATGTATCGGCAAATTCAGAGAATCCATTTAAACCAAGATCTGATTGAAGCGTATTTTGACTTGTCCACTGTGTGCCGACAGTCCATCGCCAGGCAATTAAGCTTTCCGGATTAATATTGTTTTTCAATCGAAAAATATCCGAATAAGTAGGCATTAGTGTGCGTCCGCTTTTTTCGATAACCTCATTGGCATAAAAAGCGGCTTTATCAAGATCCGCCTGATTGCGTGTTCCCGATTGACCGTATCCGGCTTTAGTCAGGTATACTTTCGAAAGTAAACCCATTGCAGCATATTTATCAATACGTCCATCAGCATTTTTTTCGGGCAATAAATCAATCGCTTTTTCAAGAGTTTTAACTATATAAGTATAGACATCCTCCACATTGTTGCGATACAAACTATACGATTTGTTTTCGGCAATTATTTTACTGTTGTTGTGAATAATAGGAACAGCGCCCCACATACGTACCAAATAAAAATACGCAAAAGATTTCCAGGTAAGCGCCTCGCCTTTAACGGTATTTTTAGTTGTTTGTGTTACATCGGGGCCTGCTTTAAGTTCCAGATTTTCAATTAAAGTATTGCAATAAGCATTTACCGACCATAATGATGCGGATGCATTGCGAATATCATCGTCGCTGGATTTGAGTACAAATGCCTGATAACCATTATCGGTTCCATAATAAATATTTCCGGCAAGTACATCGCCAATTTTTACAAAACCACGTTGAAAGTCGTACCAGGGCGAGTTGTAAATCGGGTTTACTGCCTGAAAACACTGTTCATCAGTTTTGTAGAAAGTATCAATGGTATAGCTGTCCTCTGTTGGTCTGTTCAGGAAATCCTCGCAAGAGGTAGTTCCGAAAACCAGAACAGCAATTAAAGCGAACGTTTTTATATTAAAGCGTTTCATATTTTTTCCTTTCTATTAGTATTAGAATGATATATTAAGTCCAAAAGTATAAATCTGTGGTGAAGGATAACGACCGTTATCAAGTCCGTATACATTGATACTTGCAGTACTTACACCAATTTCGGGATCAAAACCTTTGTATTTGGTAAGGGTGTAAAGGTTCTGTACATTAGCATACACACGCAAACTTTCAAGTTTGATTTTGCGCAGCATTTTTTTGTCGAATGTATATCCAAACACAATATTTTTTATACGTAAGTATGAACCATCTTCGATAAATCTGTCGGACAATCTGTTATTATCATTCGGGTCGTTCTGGATAGCTCTCGGTGTTTTGGTATTCGGGTTTTTCACCTTAACATTATCAATATCGTCGAACCAGTTATTTACAGTTTCGCCAGTTGAATTCACACGAGGATAGGTTAACGAACCGTCCACTTGTTCCAATATCGCTCTATCAGTTACTGAGGCCAGTTGATTGTTCCACAACGATTTCATATTGGTTAAGTTACGCGACATATAGTTGAGCACTTTGTTGCCATAACTACCATTGATGAACACAGTTAAATCAAAGTTTTTATAATTAAATGTATTGTTAAACCCAAAAGTGAACTTTGGTAGTGGAGAACCAATGTTGGTACGGTCATAATCGTTTATAATACCATCAGGTTTTCCATCAGGGCCACTTAAATCTTCAAATTTTAAGTCGCCGGGATAAACAGTGTTCGTACGGCTAAACGATTTACCATCAGTTGGGTATTTTTCGGGTGTTGCCCAGTTTTTAATATCAGCCAAGTCTTTGTATATACCAGCTACTTTGTAACCATAGAAGTTGTAGAGCGATTCGCCGACTTTTGTACGCGAAACCACATCACTCCATTGACCATATCCTTCAAGATAAGCGGCGTCAGTACCATCCAACGCAGTTAATTTATTTTTATTGAACGATATTTGCAATTCTGAATTCCATGTAAAGTTGCGGGTCTTAATGTTTTTAGTGTTTATTGCTATTTCAAGACCTTTGTTATTAATGCTTCCGTAGTTACCATAAGGTGCCGCCAAAGCACTCGAACTGTTTCCACGTGTTCCCATATACGATGGTAATTGCAATTGCATCAACATATCTTTCGATGTTTTATCATAGGCATCCAACGTAATATCAATGCGGCTATTTAGCAAACTTAAGTCCAGTCCAAGGTTGGTTTGCTCCTGTGTTTCCCATTGTATGTAAGGATTTGCAATATTACTCTGACGGTAACCCTGTCCAAGACCAGTATCCATTTTCGAGATAGAAGCTCCCCATGAATATCCGGGAATCCCCTGGTTTCCTGTCTGTCCCCATCCAAAACGAAGCTTACCATTGTTAATCACACTTTTCAAACCCTCCATAAACGCTTCGTTTGTAAAACGCCACGATGCGGCAAATGAGTGGAACGGAGCCCAACGGTTTTTAGGTCCAAAGTTTGATGAACCATCATAACGGAATGTATATGTCAGGTAGTATTTTTCGTTGTAATTATACGTTGCACGTGTAAATACCGAAGCAATAGAAGAACTACCAAAACCATAATTTATTTCAGGATCCTCACCCAATTTAGGATTGTGAATTGTATTGTCGGGTAGGTTTGTAGCCGATATTGACATATACTCCCATGATGATTCTGAAACTTCTTGTCCTAACATTAAATTAATATTGTGTTTACCAATAGTATTCATGTAAGTTAAGTAGTTTTTTACCTGCCAGTACATCCCCTGATTGTGCTGACGGGCACTGCTGTTAATACTTCTTTCCCAATCGCCATAAGTAGCTGTAGGGCGGAAACGTTCTGCATCGGCTCCGTTTTTAGATACAGCTACGTCCGAATGCAGGTATAAGCCTTTTATAAGCGTAAGGTCAGCATAGAAATTTGCATTCAACAAACTACGATTCAGCAGATTGTCTTCCTCCATAGCTTTACCGATAGGGTTAATACGTGTAATTCCTTCACCACTTATACTGGTGTAATTCCCTTCCATATCGTAAATTGGAACATCAGGTGTAGATAATAAAGCAATGTTCAGAATCCCTTCGTCACTGTCGACCAATCCTAAACGCTCTTTGGTATCTGAATAGTTAATATTTAATCCAATTTTAGCCCATTTTTTTAGTTGAGCATCCAGGTTTGCACGGAACGAATAACGATTGAAGTCGGTACCAATTACTGTACCTTCCTGACCCATATACGATCCTGAAACGAAATACTTCATCACTTCGCTACCTCCCGAAGCGCTTACCACATGTGTTTGCATGGGTGCTATCTGGAAAACGGCATCCTGCCAGTTTGTTCCGTTACCTAACAAGGATGGGTCGCGGAAATCTTCGCGGGCAACACGTCCGGCTGTTTCGCTTGCCATAGCATTGCTATATTCAGCAAACTGACGTAGGTTCATTACATCCAATCGTTTAGCCTGACGTTGATAACCATACAAACCTTCGTAGGTAAATTTAGCTTCGCCTGATTTACCACGTTTGGTAGTGATAAGTACAACACCATTGGATGCGCGTGAACCATAAATGGCAGTAGCCGATGCATCTTTCAAAATTTCCATACTTAAAATGTCCGAAGGATTTATTGTTGAGAGTGGTGAAATAGTTGAATTTGCACCATTACCTAAAGCATCGCCCAAACCATAAGATGCTCCTGATGAATTACTATTATCTACAGGCACACCATCAATTACATAAAGAGGTTCAGCATTTGCACGAATCGTATTTTGTCCACGAACGCGAATTGAGACTGATGACCCTGGCGCTCCTGATGTTTGTACAGCAGTAACTCCGGCTACACGTCCCTGCAGCGCCTGGTCCATGTTAGTAATAATTGATCCTTTGAGTTTCTCTTCGCCTACAGTAACTGAAGCTCCTGAAAGGTCGCTTTTCTTCATGGTACCGTACCCTACAGCTACCACTTCATCGAGCACTTTTGTATCGGGCTCTAATTTAACATTTAAAACCTTTGTTTTTACGGTAATCTCTTGCTTTACCATACCGATGTAACTGAAAACAAGTGTTGTACCTTGCTTTACTTCAAGCGTGTACCGACCTTCAATGTCGGTGATAGTACCTGTGGATGTTCCTTTTACCTGAACGGACACACCGGTAAGCGGACTACCATCCGAAGCATCGGTTACAACTCCCGAAACAGAAAGGCTCTGTTGTGCAGAAACCATGTACACCCCAAAGAGGAGTAATACGGATAGAAAAATGATTTTTCTTTTCATGGAATTAGAATTAGAATTATTTTGGTTAATTAATCTTCCGAAATGAGTACACTTCGTCAATGCAAAAATAGAGCATATAAAAAAAGAATATGCATATTTTTTTATCCAAACATAATACTTTTCGTACCAAAATACACGGTTTTATGGTCTAAAACGTTAAAATAAGGTAGTTTTCAATCACCGTCATTATATTTATGCAGAAAAACAGCCAAAGAAATATCATCAATATTCAAAAAAAACCCGGGTAAATAATATACCCGGGTATCTTAATATATGTAAATTAAATCTGGTTTAATCTATTTTTTAAAATCGGTTATCACCATCAAAAAGGTTTCCAATCCCTCCCAAAATACTTCCTTCCTCACGTCCACGACCTCCTGCACGCGGGGCCGAAGCAATAATTCTGTCGGCTAAACGACTAAAAGGAAGGGATTGTAAAAACACCGTGCCGGGACCACGCATTACGGCAAAAAACAGACCCTCGCCACCAAAAATGGAATTTTTCAATCCTCCCACAAATTCTATATCGAACTGAACATCGCGCGTGTAGCCAACGACACAGCCTGTGTCTACTTTCAGGATTTCGCCGTGCTTTAATTCGCGTTCAACAAGTGTACCCCCTGAGTGTACAAATGCCAGTCCATCGCCTTCGAGCTTTTGCATTATAAAACCTTCGCCGCCAAAAAAGCCGGTACTCAGCTTGCGTGTAAACTCAATGCCCACCTGTACGCCTTTAGCTGCACATAAAAATGCATCTTTCTGGCAGATAAACTTACCCTGAAAACGAGTCAAAGCAATCGGAAGTATTTTTCCGGGATAAGGTGAGGCAAAATACACTTTACTTTTTCCATAGTTAGTATTCTCAAAAGCGGTCATAAAAAGACTTTCGCCTGTAAGCATGCGTTTGCCTGCCGAGAGTAATTTGCCGAAAATACCTGAATCGCTTCCGGAGCCGTCGCCAAAAATAGTTTCCATACGAATACCACTCTCCATCATCATAAAACTCCCCGATTCGGCTACTACCACCTCTTGCGGATCGAGTTCAATTTCAATGTATTGCATCTCATTTCCATAAATCTTGTAATCAATTTCATGTGCTCTCATAATTCCAATCAGTAAATTGTGTTTGTTAATTCTACAAATGTACAAAAATCTTTTATCCTGAAACCAGCTTTGATTTGCTCATCAATAAATAGCTGATATCAGATGAAACAATCAGAAAGATAGTGTAATTTGGGATACAATTTTTCTATGCAAATTTGATATCTACATCAACTTATCGGTTATATCTGATGAAATAATCATAATGGTTGCGTAAATTGGTCAATGATTGTGTAATTCAATTTAAAATAATCGAAAAACAATACCTTTACACAGTCAAAATAACACTCTTAAATTTATGAATAGCTCTCGTTCAATTCTCATCCGGTTTATAACAATGTTTGCACTGATCTTATCAGTAGCTGGTTACGCACAATTTCCATATCAAAATACGGCTTTGACTCCAATTGAAAGAGCTACCGATTTGGTTGGCCGACTTAGCCTCGAAGAAAAAATCAGCCTGATGCATGATGCCTCAAAGCCAATTGAACGTTTGGGTATAAAAAACTATAATTGGTGGAATGAAGCATTACATGGTGTAGCCCGTGCCGGCAATGCCACAGTATTTCCGCAGCCAATTGGTATGGCAGCATCATTCGATAACGAAGCAGTATACAGAGTATTTACAGCAGTATCGGACGAAGCCAGAGCCAAAAACACTTTGTTCACATCGCTCGGAGAAACAGGTCGTTATCAGGGTCTCACATTTTGGACCCCAACAATTAATATTTTTCGTGACCCACGCTGGGGGCGCGGAATGGAATCATACGGCGAAGACCCTTATTTAACATCTGTAATGGGAGTAAATGTAGTAAAAGCTCTACAGGGTCCTGAAGGGTATAAATACGATAAACTACATGCCTGTGCCAAACACTTTGCGGTACACTCCGGACCCGAATGGAACCGTCATTCGTTCGATGCAAAAAATATAAGTTTGCGCGATTTGAACGAAACATACTTACCAGCATTTGAGGCATTAGTGAAAGAGGCTAAAGTGAAAGAAGTGATGTGCGCCTATAACCGATTTGAAGGTGTACCTTGCTGTGGTAGTAATACTTTATTAAATGATATTTTGCGAAACAAATGGGGATTTGATGGGATTGTAGTAGCGGATTGTGGTGCAATAGCCGATTTTTACAAGCCAAATGCTCATGGAACTCACCCCGATGCAGCTACGGCTTCAGCTGTAGCAGTGAAAGCATCTACAGATCTCGACTGTGGCTCAAGCTATAAAGCTGTGACCGAAAGCGTACAAAAAGGCTACATAAAAGAATCAGAAATTGACGTTTCTGTAATTCGTCTGTTAAAAGCGCGCTTTGAACTTGGAGAAATGGATCCGGAGGAGAATAACGAATGGAAAAAAATCCCCTACTCAGTAGTATGTTCACCCGAACACGATTCACTTGCCTTAATGATGGCGCTTAAATCGATTACATTATTACAAAACAAAAACAAAATACTCCCTCTGAAAAAGTCGCTTAAAATAGCCGTTATAGGACCAAATGCCAACGACTCACTTATGCAATGGGGAAATTACAACGGAACACCCAAACATACTACTACACTAGTCGATGGAATAAAAAAATATACCGGAGAACAAAATCTGATTTATTTAAAAGGATGCGATCTTGTAGAAAATACATTATTTGAAAGTGTTTTTGAACAATTTAGCAACGAAAATGGTAGTGGTTTTACAGCCAAATACTGGAATAATCCTGATAAAAATGGTAACCCAGATGTAATAAATACGGTGAAAAATCCTTTTCAATTCTGCACATCGGGAGCTACAGTATTTGCTCCCGGGGTGAATCTCACAGATTTTTCAGCCCAATACACTGCCATATTTACCGCAAAAAACACAGATAATCTTTATTTTCAGTTTTATCATAATGGTATAAGTTCATTAATAATCGATGGAAAAGAAGTGTGGACCCAAAAAGCAGGCCATGGCAGCCGAAAAGCTGAATATGTTTTGAAACCTACGGTAGGTAAAACATATCATATAGAAGTTAATTTTAAATATTTCCGTTCGGATGCTGAACTGAATTTTAACATAGGTACTAAAAATAACATTGATATAACATCTACTGTAAAGGCTGTAAAAGATGCCGACGTAGTTGT
>JBLIZK010000064.1:0-2771 GCA_048859825.1 Paludibacter sp. | reverse complement strand
TATGTAACTTTTTCGTACAATCACTTTTGGGATTCAGGAAAATCAAATTTGCTCGGTTTGAGCGAAGGTAGCAATGCCGGATTGTACATAACTTATCATCATAACTGGTACGATCACTCCGACTCCCGCCACCCTCGTGTGCGCTATTACTCGGCTCATGTGTACAATAATTATTACGATGGTAATGCCAAATATGGCGTAGGGTCTACTCTGGGCTCATCAGTATTTGTTGAAAATAACTTTTTCCGTAATTGTAAGTATCCTATGTTAACATCCATGCAGGGAACCGATGTTTACGGTGGTGCTGAGGGCACTTTCTCGGGCGAAAACGGTGGCAGTATCAAAGCATTTAACAATACCATTTCGGGTGCTACACGCCTTGTTTATTATAATGCTACTACATTACCCGTTGAGTTTGATGCTATTGAAGTGGCTAAGCGCGATTCGGTAATTAGCTCAACAATTAAATCGAAACAGGGAGCCAACAGTTATAATAATTTTGATACCGATCCCGCGCTATACGTTAAGAATCTTGTGCCCGAAACACCAGAAGTGGCCAAAGTTAATGTAATGACTTATGCCGGCCGTATACAGGGTGGCGACTTAAAATGGACATTTAATAATGCGGTAGACGATATATCGTATGCTGTAAATACAGGATTAAAAACTGCTTTAACCGGATATACGACTAAGTTAGTAGCTATACAGGGAGAGTCCGGCTCAGCAGGCTCGCAAACACTTACACTTACAAGTACGGCCAATGCCGACCAAACAGTAAGTTCTGGCAATGCAATATCAACCATTGTATACCAATGGGGTGGCGATGCAACCGATGTAACGGTTACTGGTATTCCTGCTTCGGGCATTAGTTTTGTAAAGGACAGTGGCACAAAAACCGTTACTATTTCCGGTATACCTACAGCTACAGTTCAATATACATTAACTACAGTTGGAAGTGTGGGTACGCCAACCACTGCTTCAGGAACAATTACCTTATCGGGTAGTGGAGGTGTGGTTACAGGCAATCAAATTCACAATTTTACTTTATCCGAAAAAGTAAGTACCTTCTATACCATCACAGGTAATATGAACAGTACCAATGGCAGTGTAACTTACGATGGACTAACCCTTACCCGCCGGTTGAAGATAGAATCGTCCACTTCCATTACCTTTAATGCCGCTCAGGCCGGAAACCTGACACTGGTATTTGATGCCGATTTTGCAGGTAAAGTAAAATTGAATAATGTGGAATACACTGCATCGGCCGGGCTTGTTACCATTCCTGTTGCTGCTGGTAGCAATTCAATTACAAAAAGCACTACAGCCAACCTGTTTTATATCAAGCTGGTTTACAATACTACGTCGGTTAATGCACCGGTAGCAAGCAATGTTCGTTTATATCCACTTCCGGTTATAGATAAACTGAATATCAGTAGCGAAAGCACAGTGGAACGGTTGGAGGTTTTATCGCTTACCGGTAAACTAATGATGAACGTACAAAATCCGGGTCAATCAGTCGACCTTTCCGGACTGGCTAAAGGTAGTTATATTGTACGCATAAGTACTGCTGAGGGTGTAAATGTACAGAAACTAATCAAAGAATAACAGGCGGTTTTGGCGTTCATAAAAAAGGCGTTCGGATTGTCCGAACGCCTTTTCTGTTTCATTAAGCGGGTATTTATTACAATACTACTTTTGTAGATTGACCTTTGGTGCGAACCATTACAATACCTTTTGCAGCAACCGGAATATGGTTTTCGCCGCTTACGGCTTTTACGCTTACTAAACGCTGACCAACTGCATTGAATACTTCTACTACATCGCCTGCTTCAGCAGTAAGTACTACCTTGCCTTCACTTGCATAAATGCCCGATTTTGAGCTTGGGTTGTTTACGCTGGTAGCAACAACAAAATCAGCAGTAGAACGTGGAATTAATTGAGTCGTAGCATTGTAAATCAAAACAACACCAATAATATCTTTTGTTTCTGTTGGGATGGCAATTGCGTTAGCTACATAGTCCAAATCGGCATATTGAGTACGAACAACAACTGACGTAGTTCCTGTTAGTACGTAGTTTTCACCTGCTTTGAAGTTACCTGTTGCGTCAAATTTTACATTTTTAGCTTTCACCAACTGTGCAGGATAGTTTACAAGGTCGGCAACTTCAACAAGTGCAGGTGTAATTGTTTTGCCTGTTGATGTGGCAACACCGGGGTCAACACTTGGAGTGAATTGTAACATTCCATTGTAAAGTGCTGTTGTTCCAATAATTCCGGTAATACCATCACCTATGTTATAGGCTGTTGTTATTTTTCCGCTGTTGTCGTCTATCAAAACCGCTGCTGTAGCATCCTGAATGTATTTAGCGTTACGAGTAGCCGATTTCAATGTTAATACAGCCTCGCCTGTGAGTTTGTAAAAACCGGGATGAGTTGCAGCACGTAAAGCAGCTATGTTGGCTACCTCAGTTGGGAAAGTATAAGTAGCTGATGCAACTGAACTGGCGTCCATACCAGATTTAAATGCTTTGGCCTTAATTGTTGTTGTGGTTGAAACTGATATAGGAGTAGTGTATAATGTACTTGTTTCAGTAGGGTCATCGCCATTTGTTGTGTAACGAATTTCAGCTCCGGCTGTTGAGCACTCTATTCCTACATTTTGAGTTGAGGTAACGTATCCAGGTACCACTGTAAACGTCGGCGTTGCGGCTTTAGGAGTTGAAGATGCTGGGGCGCAAGCTTCAGCCCATGAGGTAGCTATCCGAATTCCA
>JBLIZK010000063.1:0-17550 GCA_048859825.1 Paludibacter sp. | reverse complement strand
TTTCCACCATCGCTTCCGGTGGCTGAAGTTGAAGTGCTTATTGTTTTCCCCTGATCAAAAATATATAGACTTGTAGCATCCACACTCAAATTAAAAGGTGAACTTCCGGCACTAACCGGTAAGGTTACATATTCTTCCACTCCATTCTCGAAAATGCGCTGACGAAGAATATTTCCACCTTTCTGAGCAATGAGTAAGCTCTGAGATTTGGCATCTTCCACTTTGAATTCAACAGAATCTTTGTAGGTAGAGTCGCCTACAACTACTGTAATTTTAACTTTTTCGTTCGCATTCAGCTTTTTAAAGAAAACCGGAAGAGTTTTGGATGTAGATGTTTTATCAGAAATACTATCGCTAACAGCATTTTCAGAGAATTCCCAATTATAAGTAACATCCTCATAATAGGGGTTATACACCGAAACACTAAATGTAACTTTTTGGAAATAACGAATTGTATCCACATCCATTTTTATGGTTGGAATACTATCGTACACAGTAATCTTAGTTGTTTTTGTATAGCGGCTGCTTCCGTTTACTTTTAGACGAACGGTATATGTACCGGCCTTTTTGAAATAATGTACGGGAGATTTAGTAGTACTTGTTCCTTCATCGCCAAAATTCCAGCTCCAGCTATCGGCTTCCCAGTCGTCATCTTCGCCGGTTGTTGTATTTGTAAATGTCACGGCCTCACCATTGCGGGGCGACGAAGGAGAATAGCTAAAATCGGCCGTAATTTGTTCGCTACAACTAAAAAAGAGAAAACTTAACAGGATAAGAAGAAAACCAAGCGCTTTATTCATACGTTTTTATTCAATAATTTATGAATTTAAAATGACTGTAAGAGGGCTCACATCCACTTTCATTCGTTATAAGTCAGTTATAAATTGAGATTGCAAATATACGCAATTCTAACCGAGCAATTATTGAATATATGACCGATAAAATGTTAAAAGTTATGATAATACCGTATCTTTCAACCAAAAAAACTTTATTAGAAACGATAGTTCCAACCAGCGCCTAAATAGAAAATGTTTTGAGCATCAGATTGTTGAACATCCTGGTCAAAGCGGGCAAACACTTCAACTGTTTCGTGTTGTGAATATCGGTATTTTGCTCCTGCAACAAGACGGTAAGCATTCAAATATAACGGATTACGGTCGTTGATAGGTAAAATAATTTCGCCTGAAACATAGGGTTTTACCGGTGAACCGAAAATATCGTAGGCAATTTCAAGTTTATTTCGCCATACCAGCTTTGGATTAATTTTGTATTCACCTCTTGCATTATCCCGCCAGGTAGATTGCACTCTGCTTCTAACATCAAATTCGAAACGACGAAACTGATATGAACCTGTTACCCAGGCACTACTACGATGCCTAAATGTGTAATAGGTGGTGTTTTTTTGATAAATCAAATTATAATCAACCCCAACTTTCAGGTACGATTTAATAATTCTATAATCGACTGAAATACCGGTAAGCGACCTGTCGAAAGCTGCAATACGGTTGTTTAGCCTAAACTCCTGCTCAGCTTTTAATGAAAACGAACGCCCCAAACTTTTCGAGGCGCTTATTCCTGTTATTAAACCGGCATCGTTTAGTTGCGACCAAACGAGCACCGGTGTTAATAATAGTGCGATTACTAAGTATTTCGCAATTTTATACATTAGTTTATTTGATTCAGTTTTGTAATAGCATCTATTGAATTAGGCTGATTATTATCAGGACGATAATAGATTTTAAGTAATGCTGTATCACGCAGGAAATCTATGTGCCCCACTTCTACTCTCAGCAATTTGAGGCCTGTTCGTGTTTCAAGATCGGCCATTAATTCGTCGTATTTTTCGGGTTTTACCAGTTCAATTTTTTCGTAAAGCACCGCTTTAGTAGCTGTATGTTTTACAAAACGCGAACTTTCCATTATGGCTACAGCTCCCACAAATAAAAGATTTGTTACGACCAATTCCACGTAACTAATGGTCATGGCCAAACCATTTATCACTGACATACCTATAATAATAAACAGATAAGTCATTTCACGAATTGATATTTGTTCCGTTCGATATCGAAGTATACCAAAAATTGCAAATAAACCGAGGGCCATTCCAAGCTGCATCTTAACTGAGTCGAGCAAGAATATGAGCAGAAATATGGTTACTGCAAACAAGGTATAAGTAAACAGGAAGTCGCGTCGTCCGGATTTGCGATAATAGAAGTAACGTATTACTATCCAGCTAAAAAACAGGTTGAACGCAAAACGTAGTAAAAGCTGTAAAAGAGCTTCGTCATGAAAAATTGGTATACCCATAAAATCAGGTCCTGTAAAACCCTGCGCACCAAATTCCTTTGCAATTGATGGGTCGTATTCGGGAAAATCAGTTTGTAACATATTCTGCTTTGGTTATTTTGTTAATTTTTCTAATTTTATTTTTGAATCGGTTGTACTTTATACCGGGCATTACCATTACCATTCCTAAACAATACTTACTCATACTACCCGGGAATACGTGCATTTGTTCCAGGAATGTTCTGAAAACCGATTTAAGAGCACCGTCCTGCTTTATCTCTATAATAATTAATTCGTCCATAGGTACCATGGAGTCCGTTTCCACATTTCGGAATTTCAGCCCAATATCAATGGTAATGCGTTCAGTCAGGTTTTTATCGACGAGAGTAATACGTTGAAAAAAGTTTTGAAGTACCGGTTTTAAACTTTCAGGAGAATAAGGAACTCTTTGAAGCATAAAATCTAAATTATCTTCTTTAAATTCCATCTCGTTAAACTGCTCCTTTTGTATTTCAATTCGCCTTTTATTTGTACGTCCCTTGTTGTTCTTACGTTTTACTTCCAGAAAGGATTGTCCTGAATTTTCATATACTCTCATCCGAACCTTAAATCTGTCCTTTTTACCATTATGATGCATGGTATACATTATCAAATCATCGGTATCAAAGTATATGGTGGAATAGGGCGTTTGTCGTTGTCCGTCAATTTCAAGTACGAAGTACCGGCTTGCTGCAGCCTGCAACAAAAAAGGCAAACGGCTACTATTAATAATAAACTTAGTATCCACTCTGTTCATCAGCTTCACCCCGTCCATCTCGCCAAGAGTAATTGCCTGAAATTCTGATAATATATTTTTAATATCGTCATTCATACCGAACAGTATTTTTAAAGTTATTAATTACTTGAATACTTGAATTGTTTTGTTGAATACAATCTGCCATTCGGTAAATAATTGTATTGTGTTTTTTTACTCCCATCAGCATTATACTCATACTTACGTATACGGCTAACTTTGTTTCTGTCATTGTATACTACCTCTTTTATACAATAATCACGAGCATCGTATTCAAAGGTGATACGCTGGCGCATACCATATGTGGCATATTCAATTTCCTCTACTTTCAAACCCTTCGTGTTGTAAACAGTAACATGATCCATCCACATATTGCGCCCCTGGGCATCGGTGTTGTATTCGCGAATGGTCATATTCTTTCGTTTTTCGCGCTTTTCGTTAAGCGATTCGGGCGAAGTTTGTGCAAAAATATCAGTTGAAAAACTGCTTAGTAAAAGCAATACAAAAGCAGTGCATTTAATAAATGAACGCATAAATTAGTTTTTTAAATAATTTGATTTAAACTGTAACTATAATTTCGAAAGGCGTAGTAAGTGTGAATACTTCACCCAAACTTGTAACCGAAATAGTTTGGATTACCGGAGACAACGCCTCGGTATATGGGTCCTCAGTGTACACAAAAACCTCATATTCACCAACTTTCAGATTTCGAAACATATACTCACCATCCAGCGAAGTACGAATTTCATCAAAATGGTATGGAGCTCCCTTTTCGCGAATGTATACTCTGATATCGTACCCCGGTTTTAGCTGAGTAATAGCACTACCTTTATTATAATAACGAACGTAAACAGCACCTTTCACATAAGATGTATTGTACGATTTACCTTCGTGAATGTAAATATCACGTGTCTGTGCCGTTTTACCATTTGAAACAGTAACTGTGTCCATTTCGGCCAACTTTTGCGAGTTAGTGGCGGTACTATAGGCATAAACTACATATTTACCCGGGCGTAAATAACTGAAACGAAAAAACCCATCGTATCCTGTTTCCATTTTATCGCCATATATCTCATCGTTGCCATACACAATATAAACATCTTCTTTGGCTGCAGGAAAAGTATCGGCTTCGAAACTGTAAGAATCGTTCAGGTGATACACCTTATAAACTTTTCCCTGAACTACTGAAGTACCTCCTTCTCCTTCCTCATTGAGACACGAACTAAGCATGAACGCGAATAAAAACGGTAATAAAAAATGATTTTTCAAAACTATTATTTTTTGTGATTTAACAATTAACTAAAAATGAAAATGTAACAGGGTTTTCATTTCGATGACAAATATACAATAAATGCATAATTGATTGATAATGCATTCGTTGAAAAGTAGTAATATATAAACAAAAGCCTTGAATTTATAAGTAAAGCAATCTATATAAAAGGTTAACTACCGAAGCAAAAATACACAAAAAAAACTGCATATCACTGATTATATGCAGTTTATAAAACAAAAATACCTCAATCGCGAATATTTACCGTTTACGCTTAAAAAAATCACTCATTAAGGTGGAGCATTCTGCTTCAAGAATGCCTGCAACTACGACTGTTTTTGGGTGCAAGGCCATAGGCGCAAATTTCGCAAATCCGCGTTTATGGTCGGAGGCTCCATAAACAATGCGACTCACTTGCGACCAGCCTAAAGCTCCGGCACACATTACACAGGGTTCAAGTGTTACATATAAAGTGCAATTTACCAGATATTTGCCTCCTAAAAACTGCGCCGCAGCTGTAATTGCCTGCATTTCAGCATGCGCAGTTACATCGGTGAGTGTTTCGGTTAGATTATGTCCGCGTGCAATGATATGCCCGTTGCACACAACCACTGCACCAACAGGCACTTCATCGCGCTGTGCTGCTTTTTGCGCTTCGTTTAAAGCCTGGCGCATAAAATACGCATCGGGATTCGTGTCTTTTGTTTCGTTTTCGGAGTAATAAATCATTGACTAAATATTCATTTACCAGTTACTATTTATTCAAAAACAATTGAATTTATTCCTTGTCTTCAGTTTTTTGTCTTGATTCTTGGATCTTGATTCTATTATCTTTTTCAATATTTTTCCATTAAAAACAAATACTCATGATACTTTCCGTCACTGTTTATCCACTCATTGGTCCAACGCATGTTTCCCATTACATTTTTCTTGTAATCTATTTCGATGGCTTTCAGCATTTTGCCCGACTCATTCATTATATCACTCAACTCCTGCTTGTTAGCACGTCCGCCTGAACTGTACGACAATAATATATAGCGCGAATGCGTTTCTGTAATTAATTTTCGCAGTGCTTCCATAGCAATAAAATGCCCGTTTTCGTTACGGCGAAATTCTTCAAACACAGAAGAATCCGCAGTATCGCGCGAGTCTTCCCGACGGTTTGCCTTTCCAAAGAGTATCGGTTTATCGTGTTTAATTACTGAAGTCCATATATGATAGTACGAATTGTAACGTACACGGCTTGGAGGCATTTTCTCATTATTCGACCCATAAGGTGGGTCAAAATAAGCAAAATCAAATTCAAACTTTGAGACTGTATCAAAAACATCGCCCCGGATTACTCTGTTTTGATCTTTGATTGGGAAACGGGCTGGCAATTGTAATTTCAAATTGTTGTACGAACGGGCCGACCAACCCGACAAATAAGCTACGTAATGCCCCAGCGTACTATCCACCTTATCCAAAGCAAGAATCAGGCTCGTAAGAACCACACATTTATCCTCCCAGGAGAGGTTCATCACTTCAATTTCATCGCGTATAGCATCTAACTTCCGGGTGTTTTTTGTCTGAAAAGGTCGTTTGTTTTGCTCCTGCTCACCCCCGTAGTTTTCAGTAAACCAACCATCATACCCTTGTAAATTGTTAAGATGATCAATTATTTCCTGATAATAGGCATCAGAATTAGTTGACATCAAAAAACAGGTTGCAAACACTTCCGACCACACCGAGATATCATTGGAGGTTGTATCATAACCCAATCGCGCAAATGCTTGCGAAACACGTGTAGAGCCGCTAAATCCATCCAAAACCGAATGCACACCTCCCAATTCCGAAATTATATCCACAATATAGGGAATAATTTTCAGTTTCGACCCTGCATATTTTATGCCTTGAGTTTGGATAGTATGTGATGACATTGACTCAACAGCTTATTATTTAAAAGAATGAATTCAGCAGACAGTGTCTGCCGTATTCAAAAAGATATTTTTCCCTTCAGGACTTAGGAGTTCTCTTATACATCCTCTTCAACCACCAGATTATCGATTATAAAGTTTTGACGCTCCGAGGTGTTTTTTCCCATGTAAAACGAGAGCAAATCCTGCACAGCATCTTCTTTTTTCAGAGTAACCTGATCGAGCCGCATATCTTTTCCGATAAAATGCTTAAATTCATCGGGCGATATTTCGCCCAAACCTTTAAAACGTGTAATTTCGGGGTTTGTACCCAGCTTGGCAATGGCAGCAAGGCGTTCATCGTCGGAATAACAATAGATAGTTTCTTTCTTATTCCTTACCCTGAAAAGAGGCGTTTGTAAAATATGGACATGCCCTTTTTTAATTAAATCGGGGAAAAACTGCAAAAAGAATGTAATGAGCAGCAAACGAATATGCATACCGTCCACGTCGGCATCGGTAGCCACTATCACTTTATTGTAACGTAGGTTTTCAATACCATCTTCAATATTGAGTGCGGCCTGCAAGAGGTTAAATTCCTCGTTTTCGTATACGATTTTTTTTGTTAAACCGTAACTATTAAGCGGCTTACCACGCAAACTAAATACAGCCTGAGTATTTACATCACGACTTTTAGTGATAGAACCACTGGCCGAGTCGCCCTCAGTAATAAATATGCTCGACTCCTGAATAGCTGCATTCTTCTTTTCATCTTTTGTAAGTGAATCGTTGTAATGCACCCGGCAATCGCGTAATTTTTTGTTGTGAAGATTCACCTTTTTGGCGCGTTCACGTGCCAGTTTGGTAACACCAGCTATTGCTTTCCGTTCTTTTTCAGAATCCTGAATTTTTTGCAACATGACAGCCGCAGTATCGGTGTTACGGTGCAGGTAGTTGTCCAATTCCTTTTTCAGCAAATCGGAAATGAATTTACTTACCGACAAACCTCCTGTAGGCGACATATCGCGCGAACCAAGTTTGGTTTTTGTCTGGCTCTCAAAAACAGGCTCCTCCACACTAATAGCAATTGCAGCAATGATACCATTGCGGATATCGGTTAACTCCTGGTTTTTGTTGTAAAACTCCTTTATGGTACGGCCTACAGCTTCGCGAAACGCACTTTGATGTGTTCCGCCCTGTGTGGTATGTTGTCCGTTTACAAATGAATAATACTCTTCGCCGTATTGATCGCTGTGTGTAAAAGCTATTTCAATGTCTTCGCCTTTGAGGTGAATTATGGGGTATAAGGGGTCAGAAGTAATATTTTCATTGAGCAAATCAAGCAGACCATTGCGCGAAAGAATTTTTTTGCCATTAAAATTAATGGACAAGCCTGTATTCAGATAGGCATAATTACGCAACATGGTTTCGATAAACTCTTCGTTGTAAATAAAGTTATTGAAGAGTTTATTGTCGGGAACAAAATATACATAAGTACCCCGTTCGGATATAGTATCATCAATTATTCCACCATCGTTCACCAGTTTACCTTCGGCAAATTCAGCTCTGCGGGTTTTACCATCGCGATAGCTCTGCACAATAAAAGTGGATGAAAGAGCATTAACCGCTTTTGTTCCCACACCATTTAAGCCGACAGATTTTTTAAATGCTTTTGAATCGTATTTACCACCGGTGTTCATAATTGAAACCGCATCCACCATTTTACCCAAAGGAATACCACGCCCGTGGTCGCGCACTTCTACGTGTCCATCCTTCACTCTTACTTCCACCTGACGCCCTTCGCCCATTCTGTATTCATCGATACAGTTGTCAAGAACCTCTTTCAACAGCACATAAATACCATCGTCGGCATGAGTACCATCGCCCAATTTACCAATATACATCCCGGGACGGCGACGTACGTGTTCCAGTCCTTCGAGGGTAATAATATTACTATCGCCGTAATCTACGGATTGGGGATTGACCCCTAAATCCCCCTCAGGGGGACTTACAATATCATTTGCCATATATTATTGATATAAATTAATTCAGTATTTGCTCTTATAAAGTCTACTTTGGGAGAACTCCGGGCTATTATCGGGCAATCCAACTTTCAGGATTTACCACATTTCGTCCATTGTATATCTGAAAATACAATTCGGTTTTGTTGTCGTTATCCGGGTCGGTATATATTTTTCCTATGGACTGTTTTGCACTAACTTCCTGACCTTCGCGAACAAATATCTGCGATAAGTTAGCATAAACTGTTCGGTAATTTCCGTGCTGAACAATTACACCATTATTACCCTGGATGTAAAAAATCTGAGTTACCTTTCCCTGAAATACGGCACGGGCATTGCTTCCAACCGGAGTTTGAATATACACGCCTTTATTGTTGGTAGTAACATGTTTCAGTACCGGGTGCGCCTGAATACCATAATGACCGCTAATAAATCCATTCGATGTTGGCCATGGCAAACGTCCGCGATTTGCTTCAAAGTTTCCATTCAGCAATTGTTCTTCTCTGGTAAGTGCATTTACATTACCCGATGGACGACTTGCTGTTGAGGTAGAACTCTCGGAACTGCTGCTTTTTTCCTTGCCTGATGTCGACTTCGAAGTCGATTTGCTATCTGATTTTGAAGATGCATTTGCTTTGCGCTCTGCTTCGGCAAGGCGTTTGGCTTCAGCAGCCTTTTTTGCTTCAGCTTTGCGTATTTCCTCTGCAATTATGCGTTGAATCCGATTGTTGAGTTCAGCTGCCTTACGTTGTTGCACTTTCAGGTCGGCACGCAATTTACTTTCTTTCTTTTTCAGGTCGGTAAGCAATAGTTTTTCCTTTTTCTCATCCGACGACAATTTTACGGCTTCGGCTTCCTTTTGCTTAACTACTTCAACTTTTGTTTTTTTGTTTTTGTTCAGACTATCGCTTTTTGCTCCGATTTGCAATTTAATTCCTTCAATCTTGCGTACTTGCGACTTTCTGTACTCCTGATACTCTGCCAAATAGCGTAATCTGCGATATGACTGATCAAAGGATTCGGCCGATAACACAAACATCAGTTTAGAATAAATACTTCTATTGATATACTGCTCCTGAAGCAGGCGGGCATAGTCCTTTTTCAGGATGGTTAAGCGGTTTTCGAGCACACGTTTTTCCTGATTCAATCTGTCCACCTCGTTGTCGAGCTCATTTATTTCAGTGGAAATATTTGAAATCAGTGTCCGACGCTCCTTTATGTTTTTATTGATGATATTGAGTTTTGTAAGCGAGCTCTTTTGCGACTTTTTGGTCTCGTTCAGCATTTTACTGGTGGATTCCAATAGCTTTAGTGCTTGTTTACGCTGGTTTTCAAGTTCTTTCACGCTCTGCCCGTTTACCAAAAGCAATGGCATGCACAATAAAATCAGAAAATATTTTAATTTCAATGACATATCAGGAGTTTGTGTATAGCACACTGAAAGCGTACTATGCTTTGATTTTATCTACAAAAATAATTATTTGTTCATTAATTGATTCAAATCACCGGGGCTGTATTTTAACCGATCCATGTTACTAAATGTTACAGGAACATCAAATACAACTTTTGATATTTTAAAATCGAGCTTAATAGGCTTGTTCTTTACTGATGCATCAATATTTATTGCACCCGGAAACATAATAGCGCCAACTGCTGTATAGCCAGAGTAATTCACGAGCATATTAAAATCAGCCTTAGTACCATTAATCTGAGTTTTCTCTATTCTGTCAGCTGCATTAATAAATATCTTCTGAATGAAATCGGCAGTCGTATTTTCAATAATTGCATAGCCATTTTCGGGTTCAAGTTGTTTACAATTAGCCAGCGAACCATTGTCCGACCCCAACAGCAACAAATGATTGGATAGCATTGCCTGCATTTGGTTAAATTCTATATCGACTCCAAAACGACTTTTAAAGTAATCAAAATCAATGGCATATAATTTTTTATTCACTTTATCAAAAGCCAGAATACTGTCTTTCGAAATTTCAATTTTAAACATCTCGAAACCCAGAAATGGCTGAATTGAAACATGAATAGCCGAATCGGTTCTCATTTTACAGGTAATCTGAGTGCTAAACCGGCGTCCACTTACATCAATAGAGGCCGACATTTTACTAACATTAGCGTACTTGAACATTGGCTGCGCCTTTTGCACGCGTTCAACCTGCTCTTTTAATTTACGGTCGACTGTACTGTGAGGTACAAGCATCTGTTTGCTTTTACAGGCCGATAACAAAACTACTACGAGTATTATCAGGCCGGTTTGTAGTTTTCTGGTCATTTTTCAGATAATTTTTGTGTTAGTTCGTCAATTTTCTTTTTCAGAATCTCTGTTTTATTCTCGGTTTGATAGGATTTCTGATAAATCTCAAACGCTTTTTCAGGGTTTCCTACCTTCATCAGGATATCACCATAATGTTCCAATACTACGCCAGGGTCCTGTTTCTTATCCAGGTTATCAACGGCTCTTTCAATATAAAATTTTGCAAGAGAATAATTTCCCTGTTGATAAAATATCCATGCGTAAGTATCAAGATATGTACTGTTTTTGGGCTCTTTTTCAATGGTTTTAGCACTCATACTCTCGGCCTTTTTCAGATTTTGGTTTTTTTCTGATAAGTAATAAGCGTAGTTATTCAATACATACACATTTCCGGGATTTGCTTCAAGAGCCTTATCGTATGCTTCAAAGGCAAGCAGAGTACTATCCATACGGTAGTACACATCGCCAATTTGCGAATAATAGTCGCTTTGTACCGCCTTGTCCGATTCAGTTACTAAACTAAGAGCTTTTTTATTCGCTTGCAATGCTGCCGGGTAGTTTTTCAGCTGTATTTCAGCTATTCCTTTATAAAAATAAAAAGGATGATTTTCAGGAAACACTGCAATAGCTCTGTCAGCATCTGTTTTCAGTCCCTCGAAATTGGCATTTTGTATACGTAACTGAAAAATCTGCAACCATGTTTGTTCATTTTTCGGATTGATATTCAGCATAGTTTCGTACATACTCAATGCTTCAGGAAAACGCTTCCGGTACTGCAAAAAAACAGCGTAATAATCGTATACCTTTTCTTCGAGCGGATAACGTTCAACCAACAACTTAAACATTGATTCGGTCTCGTCTAGTTTTACTGTATCACGTATCATATCCTTCACATAATCGCCAAGGATACTTATTTTTTGTTCTACTTCCAAAGCATCCAACTTAAGCGCTTTCACCACATTGACTCTGGCCAACTCACTGTTGTTCTGCTGTTTATAGTAATTAGACAAAGATACATAAACATAGGGATTATTGGGTTCCTCACTTTCTACGTGTTTGTAAATTTCGAAAGCTTTTTCGGGCAATTCCTGATACATGTAAATATCGCCTCTCAATACCTTATAACGCATATCTGTAGGAAACTTCGCCGACAATTTATCAATTTCAGCAATGGCTTTCTTGTTTTGTTTCATTCCCAGATAAAGGCTGAATTTATCCATAGAAATTGCACCGTCAATTCCCGTGAGTGCTTCGAGTTTGTTCAATGCAGCAATCGCTTTTTCGGGCTTTTCAGCTTGTTTATAAAGTGTGCTCAGGATCTGATACACCTCTTCCTTGTTGGGAAATACTCTTTGTAAAGCTCCGGCTACATCAATTGCTTTATCTAATTGTTTAAGAGCGGCGTAAAGCGAAACCAGGTTTATACCATACCACCAATTATCGGGAGCACTGTTATAAGCTGCCTTTGTTGCTTTCAAAGCCGCTTTACTATTGCCCAAAGCGGCATATAACTGCCCAAGCTCCGATTGTAAACCGCCATTCAGAGAATCTATTGTTTCGCACATACGATAGGCTTCGAGGGCTTGATCATACTGTCCGGCTTCTTTAAAACGGATAGCTTCGTAAAAAAATGTTGTAAAACGGACCCGGTCATCATCAGTAATTCGCAAATCAGTAGGTGATGACTTTAGTCTCGGGCCATTGGATTTTCTACCTTTACCATAAGCCTGTAAACTCAGAGTCAGGGTCAAAACCAGTGCATATATTTGTATTCTATTTATCTGCATTGAATATTAATTCATTTTCTCATTGATATAATTCACGGTAGTATCAAATACAGAATCAAGTGACTCAAGCTGTTTTACTATATCCTGCATAAACACATCCGACTGCTCATCGCCACGTACTATTTCAAAATCACGGTCACGTACTTCGGTATCGCCGTCTTTCCCATACCCTATTTTGGATAAGTCTGAAAACTCTGTACGAGCATCGCTTAATACCATTTTGTACAGTTTTGCCGTATCTGCTTTCCATTTATCCATAAATTGCAGCACCAAGCTTACATCCACCTTTGGCGAATTCGACACTCTGAGCATTAACGAGAGTATAAAGGCGTTTTCGTTTTCAGCAATATCCTTATAAATCATGTCCAGCCCCGTTTCCAAATCGGTCAAGTCCTTGTTAGAGTTTGTAAAACTGTCCATCAGTTTTTCTATTTCACCTAAAGGAGCAATCATACCTGCCACATCCACCCAAACATCATCAAAAGGCATTTCGCTAAACTGAAACGAACCACTTTCGCGTAGAAGCTTAATAATACCATCGCCAATATATTTATGAATTGCCAATTGATATATTTCAAGTGCCTTACGGGCGGCGCCCAAACTAATTCGACAGCGCTGATAACATACTTCGCGACTTGTATCGCGACTTTCAGCAATTAAACGCTCCAGCAACGCAATTCCGTTCTGGATTTTTGATATACTAAACGGGTTTAACAAATCGAATGTTAAACGGTCGATACGGTAATTGGCATCGCGCTTATCGCGCTTAGGCCATTTAGCGGCATCACGCTGCGTTCCGGCACTTTTCAGGTTCATAGCCGGAACAACATAAGTGGCTCCTTCGTTCTGTAATATATACGAAAATGGCAAATCGGTTGTATCAAAATTTGAATAATGCTGCCCCTTCACCAACGAAAAAATACCTGCACGAGCCGGCCAAAGCACATACGAGCTGCTCGAAGTTTTTGTTCCACGCTCCATAATTCCCTGATGCACAGGGCCAAGTTTATACATATGGTTGCTTTGATTGGTAGCACTACCTGCATTCATAAACGAGTACATACCGGCAATTAACAAACTCGACTTATGATGCGTAACCGTGTACGGACCTGCAAAAACCGAAACTGCCTCGCCTTGCAGGCATTGACTATTGGCAAAGAACAAGCTATCGGTAGCCGTAAAAAGCATTCCAATTTCAACTGCCTGTCCTATAAAACACCGATTAATTTGTGCCCCGGAATTCACCTGACTGCCAGATGATATTATGAAATCGGTACAATGTACGCCCTGTCCTATGTGTACAGGCGATGTCGTATTACTGTTTATTGTTCCGTTTTGGAGTAGAGCAGTTCCTTCAATATGCACCGCATCACCCATGCATACATTGCGGATAGTACCACTGTTACAAATGGTTACATGCTTACCAATTCGCGCTTTTTCCGACAGCAGAGTCTTTGCATATCGTTCAACCGCTAAAGAAAAAGCTTTCACAAAACTCTCCTGATGACGATATACTGTTAGCAAATAAGCAGCCTGAGCCGACATATTGTTATATATAGGTACTTCTCTTCCGCCACCCTCGTTAAGTACCGCTACTTTAACACCATTGCCAAATGTTGAGTCAGAGTCGGCTACAATACAGTCAACATTTTCGATGTATGTAAAATCAGAAATCTCATAATTAGCAATATAATTGTTTATTTTACTGATATATACATCATTACCGATAGTACAATTATGCAGGCAGCAATTACTGATGCCCGAATGACGCTGAAAACCACCTTCGAGTGTAAAAATATGCTGAAATGTACCCAGTTTGACAAGGCCTGAAAAATGCACATTGCTAACATAAGCCGGGCTAAAATCTGCGGCAACTGTAACTTGCTTCCAATTGTCGGCCGAACAGCCATACACCATCAATGTTGCTATTTCTTTATCGGTCAGTTGTCGGAAATCATTCATATTTAGTCTTCTTCGTATTTTTGAAATAAGAAATCGTTGTATGGATAACGCTCCACATGTATCGCTTTAATGCGTTCGTACATTAAAGTTTTCAGCTGATCCACATTTAGTCGTTCACGCGCCGAAATAAACAAGCAATTATCGTGCATTTTCGACATCCATGTTTTTTTCAAATCATCCAAACTATAATTCTCACGTTTAATTGGCGATAAATCGTCGTCATCTTTTGGTACATAACTAAACTGGTCAATCTTATTGAAAACCATGATAGTTGGTTTTTCACGAGGGTCAATCTCCTTTAACGTGTGGTTTACAATCTCAATTTGCTCTTCGAAGTTTGGATGCGATACATCAACCACATGTATCAATAAATCAGCTTCGCGTACCTCATCAAGTGTCGATTTAAACGACTCCACCAAATTTGTGGGCAATTTACGAATAAATCCTACAGTATCCGAAAGCAAGAAAGGTAAATTTTCAATTATTACTTTACGCACTGTAGTATCCAATGTGGCAAAAAGTTTGTTTTCGGCAAACACATCTGATTTACTGAGTAAATTCATCATTGTGGATTTACCCACATTTGTATAACCTACCAGGGCTACCCGCACCATTTTACCACGGTTTTTACGCTGTGTGGCCATTTGACGGTCAATTTCTTTCAGATTTTGCTTTAATAACGATATTTTTGTCAAAATAATACGTCGGTCAGTCTCAATCTGTGTTTCACCGGGTCCACGCATACCTATACCTCCTCGCTGACGCTCAAGGTGCGTCCACAAACGGGTTAGGCGGGGTAACATATATTGTAACTGCGCCATCTCAACCTGAGTTTTGGCATTAGCAGTTTGAGCGCGCTTGGCAAAAATATCAAGAATCAGGTTAGTTCTGTCTAAAACCAAAATCTTCAGCTCACCTTCAATTATGCGTAATTGTTTAGGAGTAAGTTCATCGTCGAATATTACCAACCCAATATCATTCGCGTCGATATACTCTTTTATTTCCTGCAACTTTCCCGGCCCGACAAAGGTTTTCGGGTTGGGATAATCTATTCGTTGAAAAAATAATTTAACAGGAGTCGCGCCTGCAGTATCGGCCAAAAAAGCGAGTTCGTCAAGGTACTCTTTCGCTCTTTCTTCGTTTTGTTGTTGGGTTATAAGCCCTACAAGTACAGCTCTTTCCTGATATATTTCGGTTTGCATAGATATGTATGATTAATAAAAAACCGTTTGGACGTCATCCAAACGGTTTCAATATACTTTATTTCGAATCTCCGATTTACCGTCGGGGTTATAATCGTGCTTCGAAAAATTAGTTTTGTAGTCGGAAGTTAACAGGCAGCGTATATTTTACACGCACCGATTTACCACGTTGTTTACCCGGCGACCATGCTGGCATGGATTTAATAACGCGGATGGCTTCTTTGTCCAAACTCGGGTCAACAGAACGAACCACTTCCACATCTACAATAGAACCGTCTCTGTTTACTACAAACTGACAGATAACACGTCCCTGAATACCGTTTTCCTGTGCAATTACGGGGTATTTTACGTTATTTCCCAAGAATTTCATCAACTCACCATCGCCACCGGGGAACGAAGGCATAGTTTCTACCACCTGGAACACTACGTTTTCTTCTTCTTCCACATAAGTTCCGGTACCTGTACCTGCTACAGGAGCATGTATACTTACCTCGCTGTCTTTGTTGTCTTCAGTTTGAATATCCACACTGGCAACTTCCACATCATCTTCAACGATATTGATAACTTCTACAACATCAGGTGCAGGTGGTGGAGGTGGCGGAGTGAAAACTTCCTGTGTTTGAACGATATCCATTTCCTCTTCTTCAGTAAGTGCTGTGTCTACCGCATCATATACCTTTACTTCCTTTTCGGTCCACTCAAAACCGATGTAAAGCAGCGATAAAACCATTACTAAACCCATCATTACGAAGAGCATTTTTTTGTCTTCGAGGGTAGCTTTTGGTGATTTTTTAATGTCCATGTTTTTATGATGTTTGTTATGTTTTTTCTAGAGGGCAAATGTAATATTATTTTTTTAAATCAGAAATTTGTATTCGGTATTTTTTTCAGGAAAAAACAAGAATATGCTATTGTTGGTCAATTCTTACTGATTTTTATGACAACAAACAATTTTTCAGCACTTTTAAACGTTTGATAATGACAGTCCGGATTTTTTCTGATTTTGGCAAACAATCAAAAAACTGTATCTTTGATTAATCAAAAAACACCTACATATAACATGTATCGTAAAATACTGATATATATAATTCTTATAGCAGGATCAATCTCAACACTACACTCACAGGTAGGTAATTCAGTATATTCGTTTCTGGATTTACCGGTATCGTCGCGTATTGCTTCACTTGGAGGTTCGAACGTCTCGCTGCGCGACAATGATTTGAGCTTTAGTTTTTGTAATCCGGCATTGCTCAGCTCCGAAAATAACAAACAAATAAGTCTCAGCATTGCCAATTATCTGGCAGGAATAAAATTTGGAACTGCTATGTACGGTTTTCAGTTGAAAGAAAAGCATCTGCTGGCTGTAGGCATGCAATACATTGATTACGGAAAATTTGTAGAAACAAGTGAAACAAACGAAGAACTTGGCAGCTTTACAGCCAAAGACATGGCCTTGTATTTAATCTACAATTATAAAATATCCGACAGGATATCTGTGGGAGGAACACTAAAACCTGTCTATTCGGTATACGAACGATATACAAGTTATGGTGTGGCCATGGATGCAGGTGCAAGCTATGCCATTCCTGAAAAATTCTTTTATGCCGGAATTACCCTACGGAATATTGGAACCCAGTTGAAAGGTTATTACAATACGGGAGGCAATCAACATTACGAACCATTGCCTTTTCAGATTGAAGCCGGAATATCAAAAAAGCTGAACCATGCTCCTTTCAGGTTTAGTCTGACTTTGCATAATTTACAACGCTGGAACCTTAATTACCTGAGTGGCGAGAATGTTGACGATGAACTTACAAAAGAGGCCAGCTTTCTGGATATGACGCTACGACACACCATTATCGGAGTAGAATTTGTGCCCGGTAAAAACTTTTACTTGTCGGCTGCATACAACCACCGCCGACACAGTGAACTTAAAATGACCGGATTCAAAAGCGCTGCCGGATTTTCGTTCGGTGGTGGAATAAAGTTGTATAAGTTTCATGTAGGCTTTGGTATGAGCACATTTCAAACCGGTCTATCGGCATATCAATTCAGCATTGCAACTGCT
>JBLIZK010000062.1:0-6454 GCA_048859825.1 Paludibacter sp. | reverse complement strand
CTTTTAATTGTTGATTGTTAGTTTTTTAATCATTGCTTTGGCTGTATTAAAATCAACCAGTGCTTCCACTTGTTTAAATTCATAATCAAGTAGTTGTTTCTGAATACGCACAATATCTGTTAGCCCCGAATTGGATGATGAGAAAGCTTTTAATGCAATGTCGAGCATTTTTTTTGCTAAGAGTCGCTGATCATCGTACAATTCCATACGTCTCCGGGCATCGTTATACAACTGCAAAGCTTCGTAATATTCTACCTGCAAGGCATTAGCAGTAGCTTTGTAGTTTTGTTCTACAGCTGATTTCGCGAATTTTGTTTCAGCTTGCTGCGCATTGTATTTTTTTCGATAAATGGGCAAGGTCACGGTCAGCATAGGCATAATCATGTCTTGTCCGTTCATTGGTGATGTCGACATTGGATTTTTTGAGATCACTGAATAATTCAAGCCAACCCCAACCATAGGCAACCCCATTTGTTTTTGCATTTTTACCCGGGCTTCGAGCGATTGTTGTTCATATTTCAACATCGACAACATTGGATTTTGCATGAAAAGTGAGTCGGAAACCGATAGTAAAGCTATATCCAGCGGTGAAGCATCTAATAAATCAGACACATACACCTCAGTTTTTTGCTGACGGTTCAACAGACTGTTGAATTGGGCAACTATTACTTCCTCTCTATTTATCAGTGTGGAAATATCATTCTCTAAATTACCAATTTCAATTTGAATCTGATACAGGTCAGTCAAACTTGTTGCTGCCGAAGATGAGCCCATAGAAGCCGGACTTGTAGTAACTTCAGGGCGAGAAACTGCCACAGCATTGCCTCCCATACCGCTCATACCCGCGGATCCGCCAGCATTTGTATTTGATGTTCCCACTGACATGCTGCCGCCTGAAGAAGAACTGCCACTCAAAGCGCCTGATTTATACTTTACTAAAGTCAGCCTTTCGATGGTTTTCAACAACTCAACATTTTCACGGGATATACGGATGTTCTGCCGGATTTTATACAAATCGAACCAAACACGCTGCACATCGTAGTAAACCTGCAATTTAGCTTCCCGAAAAGATGCAAAGTTGGCTTTTGCCATCAGGCTCATTTCATCTTTTGCATTTTTGATAACACCAAACCACGGTAACATTTGCATCAATTTAATATCTGCCACCTGATTTCCTTCCATCAACTCCATCGGACTTAAAAAAATCCCCATTTCCAATTGCGGGTCGGGTAATGAACTAACCTGTGGTACTTTTTGAAGTGCTGCCTGATATTGATTGTAGCGTTGTATCACAGTAGGATTATTTTTTGCGGCAAGTTCAAGATAATTAGAAATAGAATCCTGCGAAAAAGCCTGCAAGCTAAATGCTAGTAAGCCAATATATACAATCAGATTTTTCATACTTCATTTCCCCTTTTTAAATTTTTCACTGAATGTTCGCGCCACATAGCCTGGAACAGAGGCACTACAAAAATTGTCATCACCTGAATAATCATACCACCAAAGGTTGGAATAGACATTGGCACCATTATATCGGCTCCTTTACCTGTAGATGTAAGTACAGGTAATAATGCAATTACCGCTACTGCTGTAGTCATCATAGCAGGTCGAACGCGTTTTTTTCCGGCAGCAACTACTGCTTCACGTACTTCAGTTACTGTTGAAGGTTGTCTGTCCTCAAAAACCTGATGAATATAAGTTCCCATCATTACCCCATCATCTGTTGCAATTCCGAAAAGTGCGATAAACCCTACCCAAACAGCAACGCTTAAATTAATCGGGTGCATCTGAAAAAGATCCCGTAAATTTACATTTGCTATCGAGAAGTTTAAAAACCAGTCCTGACCATATAGCCAGAGCATGATAAATCCACCAGCAAAAGCAACAAAAACTCCCGAAAAATGGATTAACGAAGCTGTGATGGTTTTAAATTGAAAATACAATAACAGTAAAATAAGTATTAAACAGATAGGAATTACAATTGATAAGCGTTCAGAAGCTCGAACTTCATTTTCGTAATTTCCTGCAAATTTAAACGTTACACCTTTTGGTAATTTCAATTCACCTGTATCAATTTTTTTCTGCAATACATCCGCTGCTTCATTTACAACATCTACTTCGGCTTTACCTTCTGTTTTATCAAAAATCACATAACCCACTAAAAAAGTATTTTCGCTTCGTATCATTTGTGCACCGCGTGTGTAGTCAATGTCGGCAACTTCGCTGAGTGGTATCTGGCTTCCATTCATGGCTGGTATCAGGATGCGTTTAATATCCTCGGGATTATCGCGTAATTCGCGGGCATAACGCACCCGAATCGGGAATCGTTCGCGACCTTCCACCGATGAACTCAACGACATGCCGCCCATTGCTACCTGCAATACTTCCTGCACCTCACTCACTGTCATGCCATAACGAGCCATATTTTCACGGTTCAGTTTTATTTCCAGATAAGGTGCTCCCACAGCACGGTCGTAAAATACAGAGCTTGCCTTTACTGAGTGAACATCTTTCAGCGCTTTTTCGAATTGCATTCCTGCTTTTTCAATTGATTCCAAATCCGGACCGTACACTTTTAAGCCCATGGGTGCGCGCATTCCCGTTGAAAGCATTACCAACCGTGTTTCGATAGGTTGCAATTTAGGTGCAGAAGTAAGTCCGGGAATATTTGTTATTTTCACTATTTCGCTCCATATATCATTTGGTTTCTTAATATGTGATCGCCACTGGCGAAAATATTCTCCGTTATCGCTTTGTATCAAACTATCAGCAGGAATTGCACGGAATTCTTCTTTATCAGGCTGATAGGTTTTTCCGCTTTTCAACAGATATGCGCCATCGCTATTCGTTTTGAATCGCATACGGTGCCCGTTTTCGTCGAGCAAATACTCCGACCTGTAATTAATTGTATTTTCGAACATTTGAACAGGGGCGGGGTCTAACGAAGAGTTTACACGTCCCCATTTTCCTACTGCCACTTCTACTTCGGGGATAGCAGCCAACCGCCTGTCGAGCGTTTTTATGTATTCAAGGTTTTTCTCAATGCTTGAATGAGGCATACTGGTTGGCATGAGTAAAAAAGAACCTTCGTTCAACGATGGCATAAACTCTTTGCCAAAGGTTTTCCAGGCCAAAACTCCGAATACCAAAGTAAATAATGGGAGTAACAGAAATATGAATTTATGAACGAGTGCCCAACGAAGTATCGGTTCGTAAAAATGAACCATGCTCATTAACGCCAGTAATATAACTGAAATGATACCGGCAACGAATAAGAAATTAATCAACGTGCCATTGTGAGCTCCCAGTGGCAACCATTCGATAGTCAAATAATATAATGCAACCAGCACCGCTATACCAATGTTGATATAATTGGGATATTCTTTCCGCTTGTCCGACCATTTGTAATCCAGTAAGTTATTTACCCCTACGGCTACAAGGGCCAGTGCAGGCCACACCTGCCAGACAATGACCACCGCAATACCTGCAACGATTAAGCCACCATTAAAAATGCGTCTGATTCTTTTTGTATCAATCCGTATATCGAACAGTATATGCACCAATGTAGGCAACACAACAATACCAAGTACGAAGGCAGAAATAAGCGCAAATGTTTTAGTAAAGGCAAGTGGGTGAAACAGTTTACCCTCAGCAGCCTCCATGGCAAAAACGGGTAAAAAACTCACTATTGTAGTTGCAATGGAAGTAACCACTGCTGCACGGACTTCAGTTGTAGCATCATAAATTACTTTCATTAGTTGTTTGCCCCGCGCACCTTTATTCTCAGGCATCTCTAAATGCCGAAGGATATTCTCCACATCCACAATGCCAATATCTACCATTACCCCGATAGCAATAGCAATACCTGACAGAGCTACAATATTAGCATCCACACCAAAGAAACGCATCAAAATAAATGTCATTAATACGCCCAATGGCAATAAACCCGCAACAATTATCGACGATTTCAGATTGAGCACAAGCACAATGATAACAATGATACTAATGATGATTTCGTGTGTGAGTGCCGATTCTAATGTTCCTATTGTTTCTTTTATGAGTCCTGTCCGGTCGTAAAACGGAACAACAGTCACTTTCGATACAGAGCCATCGGGTAATGTTTTTTGAGGTAAACCAGCTTCAATTTCCCTGATTTTATCTTTTACATTAGCAATCACTTCCATTGGGTTGGCTCCGTAGCGGGCCACAACTACTGCACCTACAGCTTCACTTCCGTCTTTGTCAAGACCTCCTCTACGCGTTGCAGGTCCATATGTAGCTTGTGCCACATCTTTAATTCGAACCGGAACATTGTTTCGGACAGCTACCACAGAGTTTTCCAAATCATCCAGACTTTTTACATATCCCAATCCACGAATAATATATTCCGCATCATTAAGTTCTATAGTTTCAGCTCCGATATCAAGGTTGCTTTTTTTTTACAGCATTCATCACATCCATTACCGAAACGCCAAAAGCTTTCAGCGCCTCAGGTTGTACGTCGACCTGATATTCCTTAATGAATCCGCCAACCGATGCAACTTCCGACACACCCTCGGCT
This sequence comes from Paludibacter sp., assembly GCA_048859825.1. Classification (GTDB taxonomy): domain Bacteria; phylum Bacteroidota; class Bacteroidia; order Bacteroidales; family Paludibacteraceae; genus Paludibacter. The sequence continues at coordinate 1,893 of JBLIZK010000062.1, read as the reverse complement.
GCCGAAAGACTATATTTTACATAAAAGTCCTGTAGAGTACGTAATTCCTGTGGATTCCAGCCACCATTCGGCTTGCCTGTTTCAGGGTTGCGGCCCTCAAGCGTGTACCAAAATACTTGCCCCAATGCAGTAGCATCGGGACCTAATGTCGGTTGAACACCTTCGGGCAAAGTACCTTGTGGCAATGAATTTAGTTTTTCAAGGATGCGCGAACGACTCCAGTAAAATTCCACATTGTCTTTGAAAATGATATAAATAAACGACATACCAAACATGGATGTGCTCCGAATGGTTTTTACTCCCGGTATACCCAAAAGTGCCGTTGTAAGTGGATAACTAATCTGATCCTGAATATCTTTGGGTGAACGCCCCATCCACTCGGTAGATACGATTTGTTGGTTGTCGCCAATGTCGGGTATAGCATCTACCGGAATTGGATTCCGGGGTATCAGTCCCGTTTTCCAGTTAAACGGGGCAAACGAAATTCCCAATACCAACACGCTAATCAGAAATATAAACGTTATCAGCCTGTGATAAAGAAAATAATGAACAAGTTTATTGAACATAATATTGATGTGCTAAGTGATGAATACTATTAATGTGGCTGAGAATTAAAGCAACACATTTATTTAATGACTTTTGCTAATGCACCCATCGCTTGGATAGGTACACTAGCATACTATCAAATTATTATCTGTACTTGCAGCATCCGGGCAGTACATTATAAACTGTACTTGTGGCTTTGAATTTTGGAGTATCATGACCAACAGCAGCAATCTTCTTTTGCACATCGTCACTTTTTACTTTTGCAGGATCGTAAACTAAAGTCAATACTTTTGTTTTTTCGCTCCATTCTGCTTTCACAACACCATTTATTTTTGCAGCTTTTTCAATACGGGTTTTACAACTTTCGCAATTACCCGATACTTTGATGTTTTCTGTTTTGTTGGCTGCAAAAGCAACTGTTGATATGGTGAGTGCCATAATGGCTATAAGAAATTTTATTGATTTCATTTTGATATAGTTTTTTTAGACTAATAAATCCACGTTGGGACTTAAAAATCTGATTTGTTATTAATATAGCCCCAAACCCTGTAGGAATTTCAGAGGATATTTTGTAATAATTAGAAAAATTAGATTGTAGAAATGAAACAGCTCTTCATTGATTATGAAATCAATAAAGTACATGAATCTTTGAATCCCCCTATGGGGATTTAGCGGTATTTAAATACGGAACACACAAATGTCAGGGAGATTTACAGCACTGGCAATATAGCTGCCGGGGGGCTGGACATTTGTGTTAAAGACAGAATTTGTATGTATGTCTGTATTGAATCCCAATTGTTTTAGGAATATCAAAGACATGCAAAATATGATTTGTAGTTTGAGATGTTTGAAACGAAGATGGGCTAAAATTGCTATCCACTTCATACGCCAACATCTCATCTTTACAACATTCAACGTTGGAAATGCCGTTTGAAGCTGTTGGTATTTCCTCGCCACACATACCACAATTGGCATTTTCATGGGTAAACGATAGTTTAACCTGCGAAATCTCACCCCCACACCAATGCGTAGCTATACTAAGATGCATGCCCGAAAGCAGTATCAAAGTTGCAAATAATATGGAGATTAGTTTTTTCATTTAGTGTTTAAACGTAACAACGTATAACAACGAAAAAATGTTTAATTCAGAATGTGATACAGAAGTATGTATTATTACAAAATGGTTGTCTGAAAAAATAGTTTTTTATCTACTTACAGTGCAAATATATAGTTATCTAAATTAAATCTCTCGAAATTTCAACAATTATTATGCTTTGAAAAATTAAATTATATACTAATCGCCCCAAAAAGCAAAAAAAACACAGCAAGTCAGTGTTTATTTCAAAA
>JBLIZK010000061.1:0-10953 GCA_048859825.1 Paludibacter sp. | reverse complement strand
CTGCCTGCCCGACGGACCCAAGGTTGGCTCAGTAAGTCTTTCGCCCCGTGGCGACTGGCGCATGCCCAGCGACGCAATTGCTTTTAAATTTTAAGATTGTATTAAAAAAACTTCTAACATCAAATTAAAAAAAAGATATGTTTTCTCAGATTTACTACGGCAACACCCTGAAAGAGTGGCTTATATCATTAGCAATAATTGTAGGAGCTGTTTTATTAAATAAAATCATTATTCTGTTTAACAAACACATCCTTGTAAAGTTAACTGCAAAAACAAAAAACAGAATGGACGACATTCTGTTTAAAATGTTACAAGCACCAGTATTACTGGGTGTTATGTTGCTGGCCATCTGGATAGCCAGCAGCCGACTTGAACTCGACACTAAAATCGACAAATTTTTCAGCATGTCGTATAAGTTTCTGATAGTATTAAACATTACCTGGTTTTTAGTCCGTTTTGTAAATGCTGTTATCGAAGAATACATGGTGCCAAAAGCTGATGATAAAAGTTCAAAATACCTCGACAACACACTTATACCAATAATCCGCAGAGCAATTCTGGGTGTTATTTGGGCAATTGGCATCATGATGGCACTCAAAAACGTAGGTGTTGATGTGGGAGCCTTAATTGCCGGACTTGGTATTGGCGGTTTGGCATTTGCATTAGCTGCTCAGGATACCATTAAAAATATCTTCGGCGGAATAACGATATTTACCGATCGTCCCTTCCGTATAGGCGATAGAATTATTGTGGATGGATTTGATGGCTTTATCGAAGACATAGGTATACGAAGTACACGACTTCGAACACTTGAAAAAAGACTTGTTACCATTCCAAATTACAAGATTGTGGAGGCTTCAATCGAAAACATTTCCAATGAACCCATGCGCAGAGTTATACTGGACTTGGGCTTAACATACAATACAAGTCCTGAAAAAATGGAGAAAGCACTTGAAATACTAAAGGGCATGCCTTCAAGAGTAAAGAATGTGGATTCAAAAGAAGTAATTGCCTATTTTTCGGGATATGGTGCATTTTCACTAAATATCCGATTTATTTATTGGATTAAAGATGTAGCGAAATTTCCGGAAACGAATTCAAACGTAAATCTGGATATACTTCATTCATTTAACGATGCCGGACTTGAATTTGCATTCCCTACTCAAACAGTATATATTGAGAAAGATTGAAAGAGTTGACTGGTTTCTTCAAGTAAAACAAACCATCTTACAAATTATAGCCCGAAACTGATAGCAATTCATTTTCGAGCGAATTACCAACATGATAAAATCATAGCAGAATAAAAACATGGAAGAAAAAGTTACGGGACTCCCGGAAAATGCCTCGCGCGAATTACGCGAAGGCGAGGAGTATAAACCACTATTGTCGCCTCAAAATGAATATCCGGAAGTGAACTTCCGCTCAATAAGTTGGGGTTTACTGATGGCTATTCTTTTCTCAGCAGCCGCGGCCTATCTGGGACTTAAAATTGGTCAGGTTTTCGAAGCAGCCATTCCAATAGCCATTATAGCCGTAGGCCTATCCAGTGCATCAAAGCGTAAAGGAGCCTTGGGCGAGAATGTGATAATTCAATCAATTGGAGCCAGCTCAGGTGTTATTGTGGCAGGTGCCATATTTACCCTGCCTGCACTTTATATACTTCAGGCAAAATATCCGGCTATCACGGTGAGTTTTATGCAGGTATTCCTTAGCTCATTACTGGGTGGTGTTTTAGGAATTCTGTTCATGATACCGTTTCGAAAATACTTCGTATCGGACATGCACGGGAAGTATCCTTTCCCTGAGGCAACAGCAACTACTCAGGTCTTGGTATCAGGCGAAAAAGGAGGCGATCAGGCCAAACCGCTTATATTGGCTGGTATTATTGGTGGGTTATATGACTTTGCCGTAGCCACTTTCGGAGCATGGAGCGAAAATTTCACTACACGTCTGCTACCTTTTGGCGAGCAATTAGCAGATAAAGCCAAATTAGTATTCAAAAACAATCTGGGTGCCGCAGTTTTGGGCTTAGGTTATATTATCGGACTAAAATATTCTGCCATTATTGTAGCTGGCTCAGCATTGGTTTGGTTTGTCATTGTACCACTCCTGCCTCATTTGGGCGATTCAATGTTGCTGGCACTAAACCCAAATTTCGCTCAAGCAATAAGTGATGTTGCACCCGAAGTGATTTTTAAAGAGTTTGCCCGTCATATAGGAATTGGCGGAATAGCTATGGCCGGAATTATAGGTATTATCCGTTCATGGGGTATTATTAAAAGTGCTGTTGGTTTGGCCGGAAAAGAGTTTAAAGGGAAAAGTAATGCAACAGTTGTAATTGAAAAGCGCACTCAACGTGACTTACCGATGAAGATTATAGCCACGGGTGTTATCCTTACGCTTATCACTACATTTCTGTTCTTCTATTTTGGGGTGGTACACTTTAATTTGATGCATGCCATTGTAGGTATATTAGTAGTGGCAATCATAGCATTTTTGTTCACTACAGTGGCAGCAAACGCCATAGCTATTGTGGGAACAAACCCTGTTTCAGGTATGACATTGATGACCCTCATCCTTTCATCTGTAGTAATGGTGGCCGTAGGCCTGAAAGGCGAAGCAGGCATGGTGGCTGCATTGGTTATTGGAGGTGTAGTATGTACAGCCCTTTCGATGGCTGGCGGATTTATTACCGACTTGAAAATTGGCTATTGGATAGGCACAACACCCGCAAAACAACAAACCTGGAAGTTTCTGGGTACATTGGTTTCGGCTGCAACCGTAGGTGTTGTAATAATGATACTAAACAAAACATATGGCTTTACCGGCGACAATGCTCTTGTAGCACCTCAAGCCAATGCTATGGCAGCAGTGATAGAGCCTCTTATGTCAGGAGCCGGCGCTCCCTGGTTCCTATATGCAATTGGAGCTGCTATTGCCATTTTACTTACATTTCTGAAAATTCCGGCACTTGCTTTTGCATTGGGTATGTTTATTCCGATGGAACTAAACGCTCCGCTTTTAGTGGGTGGGCTGGTAAGTTGGTACGTATCTACACGCTCAAAAGACACAGCCCTCAATACTGCTCGACACGAGAAAGGCACTTTACTTGCCTCCGGATTTATTGCAGGTGGAGCTTTAATGGGTGTAGTTAGCGCTGGTTTACGTTTTGGAGGTTTAGACATTTTAAACAGTGAATGGATGGAAAGCATCGCATCGCAATGGCTTGCACTGGTAATGTATGGCGCAATTATAGGATACCTGATTTGGGATGCAATGCGTGCAAAAAAGAGCTAATCCAAACAATAATAATAATTCAAAAAGGCTGTTCTGTATTCCGGAGCAGCCTTTTTAGCTATGATGATAAAAAAAATCATATTTTTTGTCTCTGACAAACAGTCACTTCCAAGAAAAATAGTATTATGAAACAAAAAACTCTTGTCAGAATACCCGAAATGTATTACTTTTGCAACGGATAAGTCCTGTACGACCAGCTCCCTTCGAACTCCCCCAGGGCTTGACCGCAGCAAGGGTAGTAGGTTGTAGCGGTGCGATGCAGGGTGCTTATCCACTTGCCTCTTTAGCTCAGTTGGCCAGAGCACGTGATTTGTAATCTCGGGGTCGTTGGTTCGAATCCGACAAGAGGCTCAAAACAAAGAAGAATCAGGCGCGATTCTTCTTTTTATTTGAAAACACAATTTGTGCAGAGCTGCACTTTCTCAAAACAATTAACAAAAACGTTTTGAGAATTAAAAAAAAGTTCTTATCTTTGCACTCGCAAAACAAAAATGGCTACGTAGCTCAACTGTATAGAGCATCTGACTACGGATCAGAAGGTTATAGGTTAGAATCCTATCGTGGTCACACAGAACGCATCAGAATTAATTTTCTGATGCGTTTTTCATTTCAAAAATATGCTGCATAACACAATTATTATTATTGTTTTTAAAGTTTGGCATTTTTTATCACCCATTTTAAATAAAATTATCATTCTGATGCAAAATTATGCACCTAAAGTGCTTGTAATTAATATCTATTGATTATATTTGCAGCGTTCAACGCAAAATCAACATAGCAATTTAATTATAAACTTAAAAAATTTTTGGAAATGGAACAATTAGTAAGCAAAATCAAAGCTGAATTCGAAGCATTTGCAACAGACGCTGCACTTCAGGTTGAAAAAGGTAACAAAGCTGCAGGAACACGTGCACGCAAAAGTTCTCTTGAACTTGAAAAACTTTTGAAAGAATTCAGAAAAGTATCTATCGACAGTTCAAAAAAATAATCCACTTTTTTTGTACAAAAAAATAAAAAAGCACTGTAGTTAAACTACAGTGCTTTTTATTCTTTCAGGAAGTTAATTAAAACAGTTTCCAACCAAGCGATATAATGATGTTTGAATTAAAATCAGGCTTTGTTTGCCAATCAGCCTTGTAAAGGTCATTGATTAGATTAAGTCGTGCGTCGAGCGTAAACATTAAAACATCAACACCTAACCCTGCTTCTAAACCAAGGTTGGCCTTTTTAAAGTCTCCTTTTATATCACTTACTGTAGCACTTGAAATGTTCTTCCACTCAAGTGATGAACCGGCATTTAATCTGAATTTGGGACCTGCAAAGGCTCGTAAATTAAATACCTTCATATCAATTAATTTAACACCTACGAGCACAGGCACATCCACAGTACTCATTTTTACATACTTAGAACCTGTTTCAGCCGGATTCTGATTTGTCACATCATCAACAGTAAGTTGATACTTTGTTTTCTGAGTAGCATACAACAATTCTGGCTGCAAATAAAGTTTATTCCCTATTCTTACAAATGCACCAACCTGAAAACCATTTGACATCTCATTATTAACAGAATTCAGGTTATAATGACCGGTTGTAACATCCGACAGATTTTTTAACGATAGCGAGGAGTTGTATCCTGCCTTTATTCCAAAACTTAATTGAGCCGATGCTGTAAAAACAAACATGCCCAATACTGCAAATAAAACAATTGTTTTTTTCATTAGAGTGTGAATTAGTTATTAACTTGAATATTAAACGGATTAAAATTTAATTTGTTTTAAATTACACCAATAATTAGTATCTCTACTGACATACTAATTAGTAGCGTTGCAAATTTACTTATTTTTGTAACTAAATCATATAATTATAATCAATAAAAGAAAAATCTTATGAAAAAAGCAGTTCTTGTATTCGCCTTTGCTATTTGTTTTACATATACATTGATGGCCGGTAATAAAGAAGAATCGAATACTTCGTATGGTATTAAGCTGGGATTGGATTTTATTACAAACTCTACAGAATCCATTACCGGACAACTTAAGTCAAATTATCAGTTAGGTGCATTTGTAAGAATAGGGAATAAACTATACTTTCAACCCGAAGCGTATTATGCTTCGTATACCACCGACCAAGTAAACGGGAACAAATTCACCTATTTCAAAGCTCCACTATTATTGGGTGTACGTTTACTGGATTTGAAAATTGCCAGTCTGCACATTAAAGGTGGCCCCGAATACGTAAAAAGACTAAGTAGCAATTACAAAGGAGAATTTAAATGGGGATTAGGTATTGGCGCTGACGTACTAGGTTTTATTACAACTGACATACGTTACACCTTTAAAAATGGCGATATAAGCAGTATAGCCCAGATTGACAATTTGATTCACAAGGGCGGCATGGTCAATTTAACTCTGGGAATTAGATTTTAAAATAACCATCCCCCACATTACACTGAAGTAGATGCGGGGGATGCAAAACAGAACAGATATAATTTATAAACGCAATTTCAATACAGATAAATTTTCTTCAAAAAATTTTCAAATTCAAAATCAAAGGTATCTTCATAAGACAATTCAATCTGATTATCAAGCTCTACAATTCGGGTTTGTGTATGAATTGCCGAAATATGAACCGGATTTACAAAAAAACCCGGCTTTATTTGAAGAAACCATTCTTTCACAAACGAAAATGCAAACTGGAATGGCACTGCCACAATTTCACTTTTTTCAGCATCGAACAAACGGGCATAATCATCCTTCACTTCCACATAAAACACAGCATCCGCTCCCTTTCTCATATAATCGGTCAAAACAGATAAGGGATTAATAAAAGGCTCCATAATTTCAAATTCTTTCCTGAAAATTTAAATCTATAGTACAAAAATAAAGAAGAGCATCCCTCTTATGAATGCTCTTCTTATAGTCGACAGATATTTTATAATATTCGCTACTTTCTTTTTTACATCCGCGAAATTACCGACAGAACTTTATCGCGAAAACGGGTTGCTACAGGGGCTGTTTGATTATCGGTAAGTTCAAGCCAGCCACCATCGGCCTTTTTGAAACACTTTACATGCATCAAGTTTACCAGATGCGACTGGTGAGTGCGTATAAAACCACTATTTTCAAGTACCTGTTCGTACTCCTTTAAATTTTTGGATATTGTCATCGGACGCCGATTTACAAAATGGAAAATACTGTACGATGAATCAGCCTGTATGCGTACAATATCATCGAGTTGAACCACATTTATACTCTCTGCAGTACGCAAAACAATTTTTTCGGGCGATTTTGGTTGCGACAGATTCTGAATTAAGGTAGAAATTTGCATAGCAGTACCCATACTGGCTTCGTATTGTATCGCCTTCTGAATAGCCTCTACAAACTCGTCGACTGTATAAGGCTTTAACAAATAATCCAGCGCACTGAATTTTATTGCCTGCAAAGCATATTTTTCATAGGCTGTTATGAAAATTATCCGAAAGTTAACTTGTCCGAATTTACGTAGAAAGTCAAATGCGGTACCGTCAGGCATATCAACATCCAGCAACACGAGGTCCGGCATATGAACCACAGCAGCCTCAAAAGCCTCGGCAACCGATGCTGCTTCACCACAAATGCTTTGAGTTGGAAAATAGCTCAACAGCAACTGCCTGCATTGTTCACGCGAAGCGGATTCATCGTCAACTATTAATATTCTCATGATAATTTATACTCGTTTAATTATATTTTTTATACGGTACCTGAATTGTCACTTTAGTTCCTTTTCCGGTTGACGCTACAGGTGATATAACCTTCACTGAATCAACAGAAAAACCAAAATTCTTTAATCTTTCTTTTGTGATACGCAATGCATATGATTTATGATTATTTGGCTTGTCCTGATTTTCTCCTGAAATACCCCTGCCATTGTCCTCAACATCCACAAACAACTCATTGTTGACTATATAAAAATGCATAGTTATATTACCCTCTTTTATTCCTCTAACCCCATGTTCAATTGCATTCTCAACAATAGGCTGTGCTAACATAGGTGGAATATCAAAATTCTCAACATCAATATCATCGCTTACAGTTACAGTATAATTAAAAGAATTATCAAATCTCAGTTGCTGTATTTTAAGGTAGTTAACTAAAAATTCAATTTCATTTTCCATTGAAATCATATCCGCATCGGAATTCTCGAGTATTTGACGCATTAATTTTGAATAACGAGCCAGATAATCAACTGCTTCAGTACTTTTGTTGGATTGTATAAACTGACTAATGGCATTTAACGTATTGAAAATAAAATGAGGATTCATTTGTGAACGTAACAGCTTTTGTATCAGTTCAACCTGCTGTTGTCTATTCACCATTTGCTTCCGACGATACAGGATGATTACAACAAATGCAACCAGGACAACAAATATTATCAGAAAGTATACCAATAATCGATTTTGTTTCAGCCGTATAGATTTTAGTTTATTTTCATTATCGAGTTGAATGATTTCCTTTTCTTTCTCAGCAGTCCTGTATTTTTGTTCCAATTCCTGATTTGATGTAGTAATTTCTTTGCTTCGGATAGAGTCGGAACCCTCTTTATACGCCTTTAAGTGCACATAAGCTGCTTTCCAGTTACCCAGTTTTTCCTCAGCTACCGACAATGACCAATGTGCCTGTGCTTCCTCGTCGGGGTAATACTTTAATTCCTTAGCTCTTTCAAGAGCAAGAGTTGCATATTTTTTGGCTTCGGCATACCTTTTCATCTCAATCAGTATATTGGCAGCGTTTATCTTATCGAGAATGCCGGAATAGTTTCTATTTAATAATTCTGAATACCTGATAGCCTCTTTCACATCGGCATAGGCTTTGTCGTACTCTTTGAGCGACTTATAAATCAATGCTCTGTTTGAATATGCTGTTCCAATACCATTTTCGTAACCAGCCTGTTGAGCTACATATAACATTGAATCAAACCATACAATTGCAGCTGAGAAATTCTTTTTTTCGCCCTCCAGACTACCCAAGTCATTGAAAATAATCACTTTATTAACAACACTTGTTTCTTTTAGTTTTAATGATGCTTCATAAGCCCTGCGCACATAATACTCCCATTTTTTAGGATCCGACTCTTTAAACAACTGACCTATACGCTGATAATACCGGTCAATATTGGTCTGATCCTTTGAACGCTTTTTATTATCAAGCGCTTTCAGTTCATAGGCTAATGCCATTTTTAAGTCTCCCAAACGCTCGTATTCAATTCCTATATTCATCATAACCATGGCCACATCATCAACTAAACGCAAATCAGCATAGGTTTTCATAGCCTTTCGATAATACGATAATGCCAAAGGCCTGTCGCCCGAATAACTGGCATTCGAACCCAGAATGTTATAAATGTCTCCCTTTTTAGTCAATTCATTTATTCTGTCGCAATAAGGAATTGCAATTTTCAGCACCGAGTCAGCCTTAGCAAATTCGCCACATTCACTCAAATAATCGCCCATATTTCTGTATGAACTAATAATTTTTAGCGTATCGCGCTGCTGTAAGGCTTTCATATTAGCCCGAACGAGAGCTTGAAGCGAATCATCGGCACGTAACACAAGCTGATTCAAAAAAAGAATAGATAATGTGATAAAAATCAAGAATGGTAATCGCATTTTTCACTATGTTTTTGCAAATATAACGATACTTTTTCAGAAAACTAATCCACAACAGGCAATACATCAACATTTTATACCACTCCGACTGGTTTTTGATAAATATTTATTGTATTTTTACGCGTTGACTTTAAACTGTTTTTTTCGCATATGAAACACATTATTATTGTTTGTTTGGTGCTATTTACACTCCATTCGATGGCACAAGTGCCTGACTTCAAACAAGTCAGGATAGTTAGTTATAATGTTGAAAACCTATTCGACTGTGTGGACGACTCACTTACAAACGATGCAGAATATCTGGGAGGGGGTATAAGAGGATGGAATTATGAACGATACAAAACCAAACTTGAACACATCTCAAAAGTAATAGTCAATATCGGAGAATGGGAGAATCCTGCAATTATTGGATTATGTGAAATTGAATCAGAAAAATGCATGCGTGATTTAACCCGGTATTCCGGTCTGCAAAACCTGCATTACAAATACATCCACTACGAATCGCCCGACCCTCGCGGAGTAGATGTAGCTATGCTTTATCAACCGGAAGTATTTCAACCTATACAATCAAAAGCAGTGCATGTAAAGTTTAAATCGCAGCCCAATGCCACTACGCGTGATATACTTTACGTGGAAGGAAAGCTATACCACTCAGACACCTTACATATTTATGTGTGCCACTTTCCTTCGCGACTGGGAGGTGAACTCGAGTCGGAAGACAAACGCATTCAGGCTGCTGAAACTCTCCGCCAGCATACCGATAGTATTTTCAAGACAAACCCCGATGCCCGAATAATTATTATGGGCGATTTTAACGATTATCCAACTGACAAAAGCATCAACCAGACACTTAATGCGCAAAACCCCTTAAATAATTTAAAGTTTAAACTATTTAATCTGGCCTATCCTCTACAAGAAAAGGGATATGGAAGTCATAAACATTATGGAGAATGGGGAATGCTGGATCAAATCATTGTTTCTGAAAGTTTATTGAACGGGACAAAACTTTCGTGTAAAGAAGTAAACGTGTACAGAGCCGGTTTTTTATTGGAAAATGACACTAACTTTTTGGGCGAAAAACCCTTCAGAACCTATAACGGAATGCAATACCAGGGAGGATACTCCGATCATTTACCTGTGTATACAGATATAATTATTAAACAGAATGCTACACAGCGTTAAATTGATTTTGAATTTCCTTAAACAAAACAATTTTTTCCGGCGAACTTTCAAGAACATTACCTATTACTACTAAATCGGCACCAGAGCTGAATGCATCATAAAGTTTTTCTGCAGTATTTATACCTCCTCCAACAATAAGCGGAACTTGAATATTGTTTTTTACCTCACGTATCATCGGTAAGGGTACCGGTAAATGAGCGCCACTTCCGGCTTCCAGGTAAATGAGTTTCATTCCCAAAAAAACGCCGGCCAAAGCTGTTGCTATCGCAATTTCAGTAGCATTATCGGGTATAGGTTGTGTATTCGACACATACTCAACTGCACTTTTACAACCTCCATCAACGAGCAGATAGCCTGTTGGAATCACTTCTAAGGCTGAATCGCGCAACTTTAAAGCCACTTTAATGTGTTGGCCTACCAAATATTCAGCATTGCGTCCTGAGAGTAACGATAAAAAAAGTAAGGCATCGGCATCGGGCGAAAACTGACTTACGTCACCCGGAAAGAGGACAACCGGTATACCTAGTTCACTTCGAAACAAGCCAATCAAGTTGGAGAATGAAGATTTTAACTGACTTCCACCCATAAAAATAAAGTCAGGTGTGTGCAGCTTTAAATTTTCCAGATACCTGCCTGTATTCAAATCAGAACATTTATCCGGATCAATTAGTACAGCAAGCATTTTTCGCTTAGCTGCCACATTAGTTTCTATCTGATACATCACATTACTCATTGGGCAATACAATATACAAGATTAAAAAAATCATTGGAAGTATAGTATAGTCTGTATTCTTTACCTTTGGGGATGTGTACACCGACGAAATCACCTT
>JBLIZK010000060.1:0-5259 GCA_048859825.1 Paludibacter sp. | reverse complement strand
CTCTTCCGATCTCTTGTCCTAAATATTCCTCAGCAGTTTTTTTCATCTTTTGCAGTACAATAGCCGAAATTTCCTGTGGTGTATACAAACGCCCATCAATATCAACACGAGGAGTATTGTTATCGCCACGCACTACCTTGTAAGGAACACGGGCAACTTCTTTTGTTAAACGATCGTAGGTTTCACCCATGAAACGTTTGATAGAGAACACAGTTTTAGTTGGATTTGTAATGGCCTGACGTTTAGCAGGATCACCTACTTTTCTTTCACCACCATCAATAAAACCAATTACAGAAGGAGTTGTACGTTTACCTTCGCTGTTTGCAATTACGATAGGTTCGTTACCTTCCATTACAGAAACACACGAGTTGGTGGTTCCTAAGTCAATTCCAATAATTTTTCCCATGATTTATATATAATTTATACGTTTAATTTATTCAATTTTGATATGATGTGCTTAGCAAAGCCTGTGCCATCAGCATTTCATGTCATCCATCATTAATTTCTGGCATAATTTTGCTGTAAACAAACTTTATTTTCTGTTGAAAACTGACAAAAGATCAGTTTTTGTCATAAAATAGAAAAATATTTTTATCTTTGCTGCAAAGAGCATTGGTATGTCAAAGGTTTTTCTGTCCTTAGGTTCGAACATAGGAAATAAGGAACAAAATATAGTTGAAGCTATTGCAATTATTGGCAGTGAAGTAGGTGTAATACGCAAGGTTTCGGAATATTACTACAGTAAAGCTGTGGGTTTTATTTCGGAAAACGACTTTGTAAATGTTGCCGTATTACTGATTACTAACCTTGAACCACTGAAGTTACTTTACGAAATTGAACGCATCGAAAAAGAAATTGGACGTAAGCAAAAATCTATCAATGGTTATACTGACAGAATAATTGATATTGATATTTTATTATATGATTCAATTACAATAGATACCGAAAAACTAAAAATCCCGCACCCAAGAATGTTGGAACGGGATTTTGTGAAAATTCCACTATCAGAGATAGCTCCGGAACTTCATCTTAATATTTGAGAATGATTTCTTTTACCTCACTTATATTCAGCAATTGTTGCTCGCCTGAAATCATGTTTTTCAACATTACCTTTTTCTGAGTCATCTCTGTTTCACCGACTATAGCAACAAAAGGAATCTTCTTATTATCAGCATAGCTCATTTGTTTTTTCATTTTAGCTACCTCAGGGTATATTTCAGCATTTATACCAGCCTTTCGCAATTCAAGTATCAATGGTAAACAATATTTAAGTTCTTCTGAACCAAAACTCACAAAAAGTATTTTTGTTTGCTCTTCCGATACTTCCGGGTATAAATTCAACTGATTCAACACATCATAAATTCTGTCAGCACCAAACGAAATTCCCACTCCAGACACCCCTTCCATTCCAAAAACACCTGTCAGATTATCGTATCGTCCACCGCCGGTAATACTTCCTATCTGCACATCCAGCGCTTTTACTTCGAATATAGCTCCTGTGTAATAGTTCAACCCTCTTGCTAAAGTTAAATCAAGTTCAACATTGGTTTTCACCTGCATCAGTTCACACAACGAAAAAATTGTTTCCAGCTCTTCTATACCTTTCAACCCGACTTCAGATGCACTTAAAACTTCTTTAAGTTGTAATAATTTCTCAGCATTCGTGCCACTTAGTTTTAAAATAGGTTGTAGCTTTTCAATTGCAACTTGCGAAATTCCTTTCGATGCAATTTCCTCATTCACCTTATCCAACCCAATTTTGTCAAGTTTGTCAATGGCTACTGTAATATCCGTAATTTTCTCAGCCTCACCAATAATTTCAGCAATACCACTTAAAATCTTACGGTTGTTTATTTTAAGTACTACATTTATTTTTAAACGACGATACACTTCGTCAACAATCTGGATTAGCTCTAATTCATTCAATAGCGAATCGCTACCAACCACATCCACATCACACTGATAAAATTCACGGTAACGACCTTTTTGAGGGCGGTCGGCACGCCAAACAGGCTGTATTTGATACCGCTTAAACGGAAATGTAATTTTATCGCGGTTTTGTACCACAAATCGGGCAAAGGGAACTGTCAAATCGTATCTGAGTCCTTTTTCAGAAATTTTCTGGGTGAGTTTAACCAGATTACGGGCAAGCAGCTCTTCATCAGCAACACCACTGGTAAAATCACCTGAATTTAGAATTTTAAAAAGCAACTTATCGCCCTCTTCACCATATTTTCCCATCAAAGTTGACAGGTTTTCCATAGCGGGTGTTTCAATTTGTTGAAAGCCGTACAATCTGAACACATCTTTAATTGTATTAAAAATGTAATTTCGGTTGGCCATTTCCTGAGGCGTAAAATCCCTTGTTCCTTTTGGAATCGACGGTTTTTGCATAACTGGGCTGTATTGAAATATTTAATATAAAAGAAGGCATTTCAAATGAATTTGAAACGCCTTCCGAATGCTTTTGGAAACAGAAATTACTTTCTGATACCCAACTCTTTAATAATGGCACGATAACGCATAATGTCTTTTGCTTTTAAATAATCAAGCAAACGACGACGTTTTCCTACAAGCATTACCAGAGCACGTTCTGTACTATAATCTTTTTTGTTTGACTTTAAGTGACCAGTCAAATGGTTGATACGAAACGAAAACAATGCTATCTGAGCTTCAGGTGAGCCAGTATCAGTGTTAGACTTGCCGTATTTACCAAAGATTTCCTGCTTTTTTTCAGCTGTTAAATACATCTTAATAAATATTGAATTATAAAATACAAACCTAGCCCTGCACTCATCACAAAACTATATGTTTGATTTTTGGACTGCAAAGATAAAGTTTTTCTTTTTCATATCAAACACTTAGTGTGTTTTTTTGTTCTAAATCATAACAGAGCCCCTGAAGAGGCAATTAAATGATCACTAGTATGGGATTTACAATATATTTTGTATATTTGCCAATGGATAAATAATTTTAAAACTTATTTAATAAACTTTACTTATAAATCTAATCCTCAACCACTTGCTTTCAATTACACCCGTAGCAATTTTTACTAAATTGATTTTAGACAGCAAGTGTGAATTCATCAAAATAAATTCTAAACATTAAAACAAATCATATCAGGTGAGAAAATTATTTTTAACTTTTGCAGTTGTCATGACATTGTATTCCTGCAATACATACAAAAAAGTGGTTTATTTACAGGATACCGGACAACAAATTGAATATAAAGATAGTGCACAATCCGCAATCCCGGACCCCATACTAAAAACAGGAGACCTAATTAACATTACGGTTAACACTAACATTCCTGAAGCAGCACAGGCGTTCAATTTACCATTAATTCCGGGCGGCGAAGGCATGAACTCTTATGGCATATCAAAAACTTCAATTTCAGGTGGCGCCGGACTACAAAACTACTTAATCGACACTCAGGGGTACTTGACATTTCCAGTCATAGGCAAACTGAAGGTTTCTGGACTAAAAAAAAGCCAGTTAGTCAATCTTCTAAAAACGAGTATTTACCCCAAATACATGAAAGAGGAACCTATAATTACGGTAAGGTTTGCCAATTATAAAGTTTCAGTTTTAGGAGAGGTAAATAGGCCGGGTGCTTACCAAATTGACAATGAAAAAGTTACCATAATTGACGCGTTAGCTACCGCAGGCGACCTTACCATTTATGGAAGACGCGACAATATATTGTTACTGCGTGAATCAGAAAACGGCACAAAAACCACCTACCGAATTGATTTACGCGATAAACGACTGATATACTCGGAGTTTTATTACCTGGAACAGAATGATGTTATATACGTTCAACCGAACAACCCGCGTGCGAGAGGTTCAGCATTAGGTGCAGCAGAAGCAATAACAGTTTCTGTTGTCGGTACACTAATATCACTTACATCGCTAATCATTAACGTAATCAAATAAATCGAAATATCTACATTTTTCACTACAATAACTAATGGATAATTACTTTGATCAACTGGAAGACGAACTGAAGGAAAAACCGATAAACTGGAGAGAGATTTTTGAAAAACTGGTTACTCACTGGAAATGGTTTGTTTTATCAGTTATTATTGCCATAATTGCAGGATTTTTTTATATTCGGCTTCAACAAGACGTTTATGAAGTGAAAGCATCTATGCTTGTAATTGACCAGTCAAGAAGCGGACAAATGAATGAAATGTCTGTTCTAAAACAACTTGATGCGGTAGGATTACGTACAGGAAGTTCTTCAGCGATGATAAATAATGAAGAAAAAGTTTTAACATCAACCACTTTAATGAAACGTGTGGTAAAACTTCTTGAACTTCATACAAACTACACCGAAATTAAATTTCTAAAGCGGGCTGATGTTTACAACGAATCTGCATTATATGTTCGCCTCGATAGCTTGTCGCTTTACAATTTAAGTTCGACAATCGACTTAACCTTCGAACCTGCCAATTCAGAATTAATTCTTACTGGAAATTACAAGGACGAAGAGTTTAGCGAAACAATCACAAAACTTCCGGCTTTTATTAAAACACCTGCAGGTGTGATATACGTCCAGTTACGCCCCGGAAAAGTATTACCTGAAAATAAATTGGAGGTAACAATTTCGCACCCCAACGCTATAGCCAAAGGGCTATCCAAAAGTGCTTTAACCACCGAAGTAGGTAAAATGCTGGATGTTATTGAACTTACTTTTAAAACCACAAACATAAAAAAGGGGCAGGATATACTTAACACTCTTGCGAATGTTTATAATCTGGATGCATCGGAACAAAACAATCTTTCTGCTGTAAACACTGCTAAATTTATTGACACACGCCTTGATTTACTTGCAAAAGAGCTAAATGAAGTAGAAAAGGAAGTTGAGAACTATAAACAATCAAATAATTTGACCGACATTAGCGAGGATGCCAAAATAATGCAGGAAAAAAACAACCTGTACGATCAACGTGAAATTGAGGTTAGCATGCAACAAAATCTCATCAAATACATTGATGACTTTTTAAAAGACCCATCCAATAACAACTCATTAGTTCCAAATCTTGGACTTACTGACGCAGGTTTAATGTCAGTTATTGAAGCGTATAATGTTCTTCTTCTTAAAAAGGCACGTATCTCTGAAGGTGTATCTGACAACAACCCAACATTAAAATCCCTTAACCTGGAAATTGATGCTGCGCGTAAAGCAATACATAGCAGTGTAATCAGCACCAGAAAAGGACTTCAAATAACCCGTAACGACCTGAGTGGTCAAAA
>JBLIZK010000059.1:0-4728 GCA_048859825.1 Paludibacter sp. | reverse complement strand
TTGAATTACGATACCGTCGGCCAACGGGTCGGAAAACGGCACTCCCACCTCCACCAAATCCACACCGTTAGCCTGCAAGCATTTCAGCGTGGGCAATGTGTCTTCCAGTTTTGGGAAACCAGAAGTAAAATATACCGAAAGGATATTTTTGTTTTTTGCTTGAAATAATTTATTTATTCTGTTCATATTTCCTCCTGCCCCCTAAATCCCCCATGGGGGACTTAAAGAGATATTAGTTTCTATTTATTATTATTCAATTATGACTTTTAGGCAAGTCCCCCCAAGGGGGGATTTAGGGAGGCTAAAAACCCTTTCAACATCTCCACATTTTTCAATCCCGGACTCGTTTCGAATTTACTGTTCAGGTCAATACCGGCAAACTTCGGGTGCTCAATTTTCAGAATCGCTTCAGCATCGTCGGCAGCAATACCTCCACTCAGCAGAAATGGCGTTTCGCACGTGTATTCACTCAGCATAGTCCAGTTAAACTTCAGTCCCGAGCCGCCGTATGCTTCTGTTTTAGTATCGAACAAAAAATAATCACACGCACCTTCGTAGTTTTTGGTTAATACAAAATTATAAGCTTCTGCAATTGAAAATGCTTTGATAACCAGCAACCCTGCATCTCTTAACTTACTACAGATTTCCCGGTTCTCGGTTCCATGCAACTGAACACCATCCAGTTTATATTTAAAAACTATGGTTAATATCTTATCCAAATCCTCGTTCACAAATACGCCTATCTTTTTGATGCTTTTGGGTAATGCGTTCAGCGCAGCAGCATCCAGCGGTTCAGCATAACGTGGCGACTTCGGGTAAAAAATAAATCCCATCAGGTCGGGCTGCAAAGCTGCTATCAGCTGCATATTTTCGGGATGCTTCATCCCGCAGATTTTGACAGCCCCCCTAAATTCCCCCTTAGGGGGACTTTCTAAATTAGAATCGTTTTGTATATATAGCATATTAAGACTATTTATAAGTCCCCCTGTGGGGGATTTAGGGGGCTAATAAACTTTTTCAATGCTTCTGCCGGATCATTTTCTTTCATAAAATTTTCGCCCATCAGGAAGCCACGGTAACCGGCTTTGCGAAGTTCTTTTACAGTTTCGGTTTTTGAGATGCCGCTTTCGCTCACTTTTACAAACTGTTCGGGAATCAGCGCAGCCAGGTCGAACGAAGTTTGAATGCTTTGCTCAAAAGTTTTCAGATTGCGGTTGTTCACGCCCAGCATATCCACAAGGTCGTTTGCATGTCCGAGTTCTTCGGCGTTGTGTACTTCCAGCAACACTTCCAGACCTAAATCATGCGCTTTTCGTGCCAGTTCTAGCGTTTCCTGCACCGTAAGCGCAGCTGCAATCAGCAATACCACATCCGCTCCCATGGCTTTGGCCTCGAACAACTGAT
Organism: Paludibacter sp.; assembly: GCA_048859825.1. GTDB lineage: Bacteria > Bacteroidota > Bacteroidia > Bacteroidales > Paludibacteraceae > Paludibacter. The sequence goes on along the minus strand of JBLIZK010000059.1, from coordinate 3,324 downwards.
ATTCATCAATCACAAAGTCCTTGCGCAAGATGGGGCATGTTACCTGCGGACGCGCTGCCATCAGGTCCTGCGGTGTTCCTCCGAAATACGGGAAATCCGTCAGGATAGAGATGCCTGATGCACCGGCACGGCTGTAGCCTTCGGTCACCTGTACTACATCGGCGTGTTCATGTATCCAGCCCAGTGAGGGCGATTTACGCTTAAACTCCGAGATAATGCCCGACTCCGAAGTCAGCAAATTTTGTTTCAGCGACAAACATGTCCGCGAGAAAGCAGATGCTTTTTCTAGTTCGGAAATGGAAGTGCTTGCTTTACGCGATGCCACTTCGATACGTTTGTCGGCGATTATTTTGTCTAAAATTGTCATTCTACGCTACTATATACCCTGAAAGGGTTGAACTATCAATATTATTATTCAACCCCTTCAGCGTTGATTTTTATCTACTTCACTCCGTGGGTTTCACCAACGGTTATTCACATTTAGCTACTCAGTAGCTACTGTCATTTATATACTTCCAAAAACTTCACCAAGGCTTCTTTCGCATGACCGCCAGCGAGCGAATGCTCAGCTTCGGCAATGCATTGCTCCAATGGTTTCATCGGCGTGCGGGTTTGTATAGCAAAGGCCGAATTCACTACCACGGCATTGCGTTGCGCTTCGGTGGCTTTGTTTTCCAATACGTTCATAAAGATTTTAGCTGCATCGTCCACCGATTCGCCACCCCATAAATCTTCCTGAGACAGGCGTTTGAACCCAATTTTTTCGGGCGTATATACAAATTCGCCCATATTGCTCTGCACTTTAAAAGTGTCGGTCAGCGACACTTCGTCGTATCCGTCCAGCGAATGTACAATGCTGTATTGCACGCCCAGATTCTGATAAATATAGTTGTACAGACGCATCATTTTCAGGTTGTACACGCCCAGACATTGATACTGCGGACGCACCGGACTGATCAGTGGACCAAGAATATTGAAGAAAGTACGTACGCCCAGATTTTTACGCACCGGAGCTACGTTTTTCATGGCCGGATTGAACAGCGGAGCATGTAAATAAGCGAATCCGACTACGTCCAGCGCTTTTTTGATGGTATCCACATCGGTTGTGAATTTTGCTCCGAAATATTCCAGCACGTTCGATGCGCCACTTACCGAAGTTGCTCCGTAGTTACCGTGCTTGGCCACTTTATAGCCCGCACCCGCTACCGTAAAACAGCTACAGGTAGAGATATTAAAGGTATTTTTACCATCGCCACCTGTACCTACGATATCAAGTGCATCAAATTCCGACAAGTCCATCGGCAATGCCAGCTCCAGCAAAGCGTTGCGGAAGCCAATCACTTCCTCGAGTTCGATGCTACGCATCAGATACACGGTGATAAATGCTGCAATCTGCGCGTCGTTGTATTTTCCGGCAGCAATATTCGTCATCACTTCGGCCGCCTCCTGACGAGTGAGCGACTGATGATTAAAAAGTTGATTCAGTATTTGTTTCATAAAGCCCCTCCAAACCTCCCCATGGGGAGGCGTATAGTTAGTTGTCGAATAAAAATTAAAGTATCTCCCAAGTCCCCTGTGGGGGATTTAGGGGGCTTCCAACCAGTTTTTCAGCATTTGTTCACCTTTTGGCGTCAGCACCGATTCGGGATGAAACTGCACGCCACGCACATCATAAGTTTTGTGTGCCAAAGCCATAATCATGCCTTCGTCGTCCACGGCTGTAATTTTCAGGCATTCGGGCAAAGTCGATTTCTCGGCAGCCCATGAATGGTAACGTCCCACTTCCAGTTTTTTGTCCAGTCCGTTGAACAGCACATCGTCTTCAATCACATCCACCACCGAGCAAATGCCGTGATGAACTTCAGAAAGATTGATCAATGTGCCGCCAAAAGCCTCAGCAATGGCTTGTTCACCCAAACAAACTCCCAGAATAGGTTTTGTGGGTGCGTAGGTTGTAATCACATCGAGCAAAATGCCCGACTCGGAAGGTATACCCGGTCCCGGCGAAAGAATAATCTTATCGAAGCGGGCAATCTCTTCCAGCGCAATCTGGTCGTTGCGATGCACTTCCACGTCGGTATATCCCAACTTTTTAACTGCATGAACCAAATTGTAGGTAAATGAGTCGTAATTGTCAAAAACTAATATTTTCATATCCTTATTTATTTACCTGATGCTACTTCAACTGCCCGTTTTAACGCAGCCAGTTTATTATTTACTTCCTGCAATTCGCTTTCTTCGCTCGATTTGGCCACTACGCCGGCACCCGCCTGATAGTAAAGCGTGTTATTTTTACTTACAAACGAACGAATGGTGATGGCCTGATTCATGCTTCCGTCGAAACCTATATAACCCAAACATCCACCATAAGGACCACGATCGTGCGGTTCGATGCTATCGATCAGCTGCATGGCTTTGATTTTTGGCGCTCCCGAGAGTGTGCCAGCTGGGAAAGTATCGGCAAAAAGCTTGATAATTTTTGTATCAGGACGAAGTTTTCCACTCACGCTCGACACTAAATGCAGCACATGCGAATAATACTGCACTTCGCGGTACACATCCACTACTACCGAATCAGTATTGCGACTCAAATCGTTGCGAGCCAGGTCGACCAACATCACGTGTTCGGCATTTTCTTTTTTGTCGGTGCTCAGTTTTTCAGCCAGTTCGGCATCTTTTTCATCGTTTCCGGTGCGACGGAAAGTTCCTGCAATCGGTTTGATGTACGCCTTTTCCTTTTTAGCATCCACCACCAGGTGAGCTTCGGGCGACGAACCAAAAATACGGAAATCGCCAAAGTTGAAATAAAACAAATACGGCGATGGATTGACTGAACGTAAGGTGCGATAAAGTTTGAAATCATCGCCTTTATATTGCTGATAGAAACGACGCGAAAGCACAATCTGGAACACATTGCCTTTGTAACATTCTTCTTTTCCGCGGGTTACCATTTTGCGGTAATCTTCGTCCGAAATATCCGATTTTTCTTCGCCAACGGCTTCGAAATCATAAAGCGCAATATTGTTATTCTCCAGAATTTCCTCAATGGAATCAATTTGCGAAGTTTCACCTTCCAGAAGATTTTCGATAATGGTCAGCTCATTATTGAAATGATTAATGGCAATGATGTATTTGAACAACACATAATGCAGTCCCGGCATGCTTCCGGGCACCGTTTCGCGAGCCGAAAGCTTTACATCTTCGAAATATTGCACCGACTCGTACGACGAATAACCGAAAAGCCCGTTGATGCCCACCGGATTGTCATTTTTGATGATATCCACCGATTTCAGAAAGGCATCGAAACGCTCAGCGACAGTTAGT
>JBLIZK010000058.1:0-3432 GCA_048859825.1 Paludibacter sp. | reverse complement strand
TCGCCACTTTCGCCAGCCGATTGGGGCCCAAAATGCACCCATATACCAAATTTTGCATCGCGCAGCCACGAAGGCTCGCCCGGGTAATTCTTTTCGATAGATTCCCAGGTAGGCTCAAATGTACCCGATGCTATAGGGATGTTGAGTTTTACTTCCGGAAACGATTTCCAATCGCCCACCGTTATACTATCTTCTGCTAACACTGCAGGTACAGACGGGAAAGATGGTAGTAGGTAAGGTTCATTGTTTGAACAAAGGCTTTTTGGTTGTGATTGAGCACTTGTAACAATGATTAAAATCCCTAAAGCGAGTATTGTTATCCGTTTTGTAATCATAAGATTCAAATCATTTATTTTGCCGAAAACCATATGTAGATTTTTCACCTTTATAACTCACACTCTTTTTCATCTCATTATTGAGTGAACTTAGTACGATTATGTTGAAATTACGCATTGGAAGCATGCCCGTGAATGCTCCCTTTCTCTCCGAAATTGTAAGTGTCTGAGACTTTTCATTCCACTTAAAGAGTATTGTTGAAAACGCACCTTTTTCATAATTGTAGTTGTCGTTTTCATCTTCGTATAAGGTAAATTCGCCATCGGCACCCGGATACACTCGAATTTCGAGATTATCCCATTTTTTTTCGGTGGCAAACTGTACCTGAGGGCCAAGAGCTAATATACTGCCTGCTTTTATATAAAGTGGAATTTTATCAATGCTTGTTTGTGTTGTTAATTCCTGTCCACCACTGTAGGATTTGTTCGTCCAGAAATCGAACCATTTTGTACCCGAAGGTAAATAAACTTTGCTCGTTTTGGGTTGTGTAAAATCAACCGAAACGATATTGTTATCTTTCTTCTCGTTTTTGTTCCAGCCTGAATTTTCGTCAGTTTTTACGATTGTTTCGGGTGTATACTGAGCATTCAAAACCGGCGCTACTAAAATAGATTTTCCAAACATATATTCGTTGTTTATCTCAGTCACTTTTTCATCATCAAAGTCCATTACCAAAGCACGCATCATAGTTGATTGTGAATGTGTAATGTCACGGGCTACCGAATAAATGTAGGGTAATAATGAATAGCGCAAATGAATCGATTTTTCAATGGCATCGTAAATAGGTTCACCCTTAGTTCCAAAATTGTAGATTTCCCGGGGCACATCGGTACCATGCGAGCGCATCATGGGTGTAAAAGCACCAAACTGTATCCACCTTACATACAATTCCTGAAAGGAAGGATTTCTTGCCCCGGAAAACTCACTGCGGCCACGGTTATAAGCTCCTGCAAAGAAACCACCAATATCAGTATTCCAATAGGGTATGGCGCTCATTGAAAAGTTAAGTCCGGCTGGTATTTGATTGCGCAACGATTGCCACGACGAATTTACATCGCCCGACCATGTATTTGCTCCGTAGCGTTGTTGACCCGCAAAAGCAGAACGGGTGAGTATAAACACACGCTTGTCGGAAGTAGTAGCACGCTGATGTTCGGCCACACCACCCACTGCCATCAACGGAAAAGCATTTCGTACCTTACGGAACGAACCCAAATAGGTTTTCAGATCAAAGTCCGAAGGTTTAAAATCCATATGGTCGGGCTCTGTTGAGTCCATCCACCAGCCATCAATACCATAAGCAAACAAGCCCTTATTCAGGTACTGCCAATAAATATCGCGTGCTTCGGGATTGTAAGGGTCATATGGATGTACACCGGAAGGATAGTCGCGGTTAGGCGGCCAGCCCTCTAAGCCCGATTGAGGCCATGTGCCGAAATTGAGTAGCATGTTTTTGGATTGCATTTCGCGAAACTGTTTGGTTTGCGGGCCAAACGACGACCAAATTGAAATGATAAGATGTGCATTTAGTTTATGAATGTCGTCCACCATTTTTTGAGGTTTCGGGAACTCTGCATTCAGGAATTCCATGGCATTCCACAGGTAATTGTTGCCCCAGTATTGCCAGTCCTGAATAATTCCATCCAACGGCACCTGTAAATCCCGGTATTTTTGCACCACACCTACCAGTTCGTTTTGACTTTTGTAGCGTTCTTTGCTTTGCCAGTAACCATAGGTCCATAGTGGAAACATGGGAGCCTGTCCCGTTAAATCGCGCATACAGGCAATAGAGCCATCAATATTTCCACCCAGCATAAAATAATAATCAATACAATCGCCTACTTCGGATGTAAATGAAGTACTTTCGGGTTTATCCTCAAAAACAGTAGGTGAGTAATTATCCCAGAACAGTCCATAACCCTTTGTAGAGACCATAAATGGGACATAATCGTCGGTATTTCCCTGTACCATTTGAAGTTTTACATTTCGCAACGATAGTTGAGAGCGTTGCTGCTGCCCCAATCCGTAAATTGTTTCATCTTTTTTGAGCATGAAAGATTGCGAAACGGTGTAGGTTTTAGTCCCTATATCATTAAAATCGGTAAAACCGGCTTCATTCTCACTTAACAAATCAACTCCAGCCAAAGTTGTAAATGCAATTGCTCCGGATTTGCTATTCACCACAACTTTCAGTTTGCTGCTGTTAATTGATATCCATTCTGCTCGCTGCTTAATATTTAGTTGAACAGTTTCCGGTTTTTTTATTACCGATAAGCTTTCCTTAGAAAATGTATTACCTTGAGGTGATTTTAGTATTCTAACAATGGTAGGGCTATAAAATTGGACTTCAATTGCTACCGAATTAGAATTTAATTTCATTCCAAATTCTGTTTTTGTAAATTCCTGTGCATAAATTACTGAAAGTAGGCATAACAGGAACGAGCATGTAAGAGCGAGTTTTTTCATTTTAAATTTTGATTTAATTAACCCGACAAATTTACAGTATTTGGTTAGTTTTGAAGTATCTGAATTAATAATAAAGGTGTATTTATCTGTATAATATACCTTTTATCAGTATTCATTTTTATTCAGGCTAAACCTCCACCAATCGAAATTGAACAATTCACGTCCGGCAGTAATGTTCTGACCGTTGAAATACAGATACAAGTCGTGTTTGCCTGTCACTTTTTCTTTTACTTCCGACGTAAATGTTTTGAACTTATCCCAGCCACCTGTGCGTGGTAAGCTGATTGATGAAAGCACTTTGCCTTTTACGCTGTCCAAACGCACTTCCAGAATACCACCATCCAGTCCGGCTGCCAGCGATGCAGTGAACGATGCAGGCGATTGAGTGCCAAAATCCACTTCGCGCACCTTGATATAGCCTTTAGTACGTGTTCCCGAAATATAAATGCCGTTTTTCTTGTTGTTAGAAATGGTACATTTTTCCGACCACGCCATTGTTTCAGCCTCTACACGGTTGTAGGGATTCAGGGTAGCTACCGGAGCAGGTCCTTCTTTTGTGGCTTTTACCGAAGGAATTGTACCATCAGGGTTGTACGTAAATTGCTCTATGCAGGCCGCACGTCCATAGCT
>JBLIZK010000057.1:0-7625 GCA_048859825.1 Paludibacter sp. | reverse complement strand
AGCATTCCTGCTTTAATTCCTTTTTGTCGGGCAATTTCTACTGCCTTTTGGCAAATACGGGCACTGATACCGAATGCAACAATTATGTATTCAGCATCTTCGCAATCGAATTCTTCAAACAATACCTCCTTCTCTTCAATTTCGCGATAGCGCGATTGAAGTAAAAGGTTCAGTTCTTCCATGTCCGAAGCTTGCAGACGCAATGAATTTATGACGTTTGGTTTTCGATCCTTGGTTTTTCCTAAAGTGGCACAGGGGGTGTTTTGCCTGATTTCATCTTCGGTCCAACGGGGAGTGTAAGGAGGCAACACTACTTTTTCCATCATTTGCCCAATAATACCGTCGGCCAAAATCATTACAGGTGTACGATATTTAAATGCATAGTCGAAAGCCATAACGGTGTGATCGGCCATTTCCTGAACAGAAGCAGGAGCAAGGGTGATCAAATTGTAATCACCATGTCCTCCACCTTTTACTGTTTGAAAATAGTCGGCCTGACTTGGCTGAATTGTTCCCAAACCGGGACCGCCTCGCATTACGTTCACAATTACGCAGGGCAATTCGGCGCCTACCATGTACGAAATACCTTCCTGCATAAGACTTACACCCGGACTCGATGAGGATGTCATTGATTTTTTACCACAACCGGCAGCTCCATACACCATGTTGATTGATGCTGTTTCGCTTTCGGCTTGCAGCACTACCATTCCGGTGGTGTTCCAGGGTTCAAGCTCCATAAGCGTTTCCATTATTTCGGACTGTGGTGTAATTGGATATCCAAAATAGCCATCGCATCCACAACGGATAGCAGCGTGAGCAATTGCTTCATTGCCTTTCATCAACTTTACTTCCTCTGTATTTTGTTTTTTGTCTGTATTCATTTTTAAAAGTTGTTTTTAGTAAATTGATTTTTAATTCAATAAGGATTATTGAACTTTAACTTTATACACTGTAATACATGCATCGGGACAAACGTATGCACATGCCGCACAGCCTACACAGGATTCCGGATCTGACATATGTGAAAAATTAAAACCCTTTGAATTTGCTTCGTTCGATAATGATAAAACTGCCGATGGACAGGCTACAACACAGATGTCGCATCCTTTGCATCGTTCGGTATTTACCACTACTGCTCCTTTAAATTTTGCCATAAACTTACAATTTATAATCTATTTACAAAGATAATGTTTTTTGGTACAATGCAAATAAGTACATAATAATACACATTTAAACCAAAAACTTATCCTGCCATATTTTATTGTATATCTGATATTTAAAAACAATATAACAATATAAATGTTTAAACCAGTTCAATCACATTATATTAAAAAATTCATTAGTCATCAATACTGATTATGAATAAATCTATAAAATAACATTTTTACTTTCAATTTAATACTTAACAATCAAAAAACAGAATAATCGAATATGTTGAGCGATAACGAATCAATAAACATTTTAAAAATATTCTGTTATCCGATTTCATAATTCTATGCAAATGAAACACAGAAACTACAAATGATAAAGCAAATGGGGAAAAAACAGTGATTTTGGGGCAAAATAACGGTATTTGGGATAAAATAATGCTTTAAAAACGCTTCTGAGGCATAAAATTACCTATTACAAATATCAGTAAAGTTACAAAAGCTACATGTTTTCTTATTATTTGTTTGCTCAAATGCTATATTCGGGTCAAAAATCTCATCTATACAACTACTGAGGTTCTCAATAAATTCCTGTTCGTAGTTCTCGTAATTCAGCACTTCTGTTTTATTTTTCTTATCAAAAACGGCCACTTTAAAATCATCTTTAAATAAATTACGCAAATATATTATACCCGGAGTTATAGCTTTATTGTTCGAGTATTGTTTGTAAAGCATACCGTATAAAAAAGTCTGTAAAACATACCTTGGTCTGTTTTCTTTTGTTTTATCAAAAAGGTCGCACATTTCAGTAAATTCAAGCGAATCTTTCCCGGTTTTATAATCGAGCACACGTATATATCCGTCCTTTTCATCTACTCTATCAATTATTCCCTTAATATTCACATTACCCGCTTTTGCCGGATAGGTCATTTCGCATGGAAATTCAGTATTTAGAATTTTGAAGGGTGCCGATTGTTTATCGTATGCCAGAACTTTCAATATATACTTGCGTAAAACTGTGGCAATCATCAAATTTCTGCCCTCAATAGGCTGTAGTTCATCACCTGATTTAAAAAATTCTGAAGCAAATGCTTTACGAATACTTAAATCAATTCCATATTCGTCACGTAATAAATCATCACATATCGGCATTGTTATTTCCCTTCCAATATAAGGATAGTATATATGCTCCATTGCTTTGTGAAAAATACTACCGAATACATTGTCCTCAATCGATTCCTGAACTTCATCTGCTTCGTTTAGCATTTCCACTTTCGATAAATAAAACTGCAACGGACAATCAATATAAGTTTTTATAGAACTGGCGGATAAATATTTCTTTTTCTCGTCAGTTGCGTAATAACGGGCCAGCTTTTGTTGTATCGGCAGCGTTTTCTGCACCTTAATCACCTTATTTTCAGCAAAAACCAAATTAAAATTAATTTGCTGTTCTTCTATTTTACAACCATACAAGTACTTCAATTGATTTAAAAAACGGCTAACTTCGCCCGATTGTAACCCATCCGTTCTTGAGTCGAAAATAAAATACAACTCCTTTGCATGCTGAATTAACCGGTAAAAATTATACGATGCGATAGCATCGGCCAATTCAAATGTGGGCAAACCAAAGCCCCTTCGCAACACGTTGGGTATAAACGAATTCTGACTGTGCTTTGCCGGTATAATTCCTTCACTAAACGATGTTATTATCAATCGCTCAAAATCCAAACCACGCGATTCTAACACACCCATTACCTGTAACCCATCAAGTGGTTCTCCCAAAAACGGAATGCTTTCACCATTGATTAATTGTTGTAATAATCGTCCCAAGGTATCTATACTCAACTGAAACCGGCTTTCATCTTTACCGATTACAGTTTGCAACCTGTTTACAGTCATTTTATATTGCAACATATAATCCCGTTCAATACTATACGGGGTTTCAGGTGTCGAAATGCTTTTCCATTCTACTATAAGTCCATCGATAACTGATTGTAAATAGGGTAACACTTCGTATACACTATCCGGAAACGAAAAAAGCCTGAATAAAAACTGATTAGCCGCAAATATTTCATCATCCACATAAATCCGGTTGTTAATAGTCATATCTTTTTGAATAGCGGCAATATCGTTTACATACAATTGCGAAACCAACTGATGGTTTAATACATCCGAAACACTTTTATGATAAAGGTAGCGTTTGTTTGAAGTAATCCGGATTCTACGATACATATCGAACAATAAACTTACAAAACCAGCAACAGGAGTATGCTGTAGTGGATATCCCATTGTAATATTTATCTTTTCAATACATTCAGGGAAAGCACTTAGCATCGGTAAAAGCAACTTTTCGTCGGGTAATATCACGGCAGTTTTCATCCAGTTATCCGTTAATTTACTGCTGTTTAAAAGCTCATACACGTATTTTGTCATCCCCACGGTTGAAGGAACACTTACCAGCTGAAAGTGTTTTTTCTGCAAATCTTCAGGTACTGGTTTTAATGGCAGACGCGATGGAAAATTTCTCAAATTATCAAGGCAATAATGTGAAGCAGGATTATCAGGATCACGCAAAAAAGCTGAATCGTAATCCCAATAAAAATCAGCCTGTTGACGTTTATTTAATTCCGACATAAGTGATTTTTCGCAAGGATTGAGTGCATTGAAACCAACAAAAACAAATTTTTTATCTCTCCATTCTTCAATTACCTGACCGTTTTTGAGTTTTTCTACCAGTATCCTACTAATCATACCGTCGGTAGCAAGGCCACTTTCAATTAAATCGGAAGTAAAGGCCTCGTAAAGTTCAGACATTATTTTCCAGGTCGACATATAGGTAGCTTTAAAATCCTGGTTATTCACCGGATTAAATGTTTTCCAAAACTCACGTATGGCCTCTATTTGTTCCGGAGTTAATGTGTCGAACAATTGATCAATTTCATTAAGTTCTTTAATATTAATGTATAATTGATGTACGTCTACCAGATATCTATCTACCTCATTAAAATCGGCCAACAACATATCGCCCCAAAATACAAAAGTGTCAAAACTTTCGTCGGAACCACTTATTTTCTTATAATGTTCGTATAAGCGGAATAAGCTTTCAGTTCTATCAACACGTTGTAAATCTGATCCTGCTTGAAAGCAATCGTTTATGGTAATTATAGTGGGGGCAAAAAAAGTAGTTGTAGCTAACTCAGATAAATAATGTCGGAAAAACAGCCCGGCTCGTCTATTAGGGAAGACAAAAATGAAATCTGATATACCATTCGATTGTTTTTCGAGAAAAAGTGCGGCCACCCGCTTCAAAAAAATATTCATGCTTATTAATATTTATTCATCGCTGCTTTATATTGCTAAAATAGTATATTTTTGCACAAGAACTCTGCCTATTACTAAAAATATACCTACATATTTTGATATTAAATTATTATGACTCAATTAACACACTTTAACTATAATAATTTGCAATTCATTTACTCGGGATGTATCTTTGAAACGTAAACAAACAGATAAATTTTTCATAGTTAAGGTTTAGGTTAAAATGTGGCAATGGGTGGCTGTGAAGTTGCCCATTGTGTTTTTTATATTCCGGGCTTGATTTTAATCGCATTTTATTCAATAATTAATACGGTTTAAACACTTAAATGCATAAAAAATGGATAATATCGGAGATTTTCTGTATCTTATATTGATTGTTATTGCCGGAGTTGGTGGATTACTGAAAAAAACCGGGAAATCCAAAAAACCGACTGCCGAAGAAGTGCTGGACGACGAACCAATAAACACTGGCGATATTTTAAGAGAACTGTTCGATATGAACAAACCTCAAACGCATCCCGAAGTTGAACCTCAAAAAAAATCGATTGCAATAAACGACGATGCTCTCTATTCGCAAGAAGTTATTCCATCCACTTTCAACAAAAGTGAAATAAAACCAATTGCAAAAAAGGAATCGAAAAAAACGACTGATAAAATTAAAGAATCAGAAATAACGGATGAAGTAAATTATTCCTTCGATTTGAGAGAGCTGAATGATGCAAGAGCGGCGTTTATTTCATCTGAAATATTTAATCGGAAATATTAATTTTTAAGTGCCTGTTCTAAGATTAATTGGCAAAAATAATTGGTTTATCTGAAAATTGCTCGTATATTTGTACTAATAAATAATTGAAAACGGGAGTTCCGGCTTATGTCGGAATTCTTTTTTATTTACACATATGTCTAACTTAATAAAATAAAATTATGGCAGTTACTTATATGACCGCTGAAGGTTATAAAAAACTGGTTGCTGAACTGAATGAATTGGAGAGTGTACAACGTCCTGCCATTTCAAAACAAATAGCGGAAGCACGCGATAAAGGCGACCTGTCTGAAAATGCTGAATATGATGCAGCCAAAGAAGCTCAAGGGCTGCTTGAAATGAAAATTGCAATGTTGAAAGACACTGTAGCTTCGGCACGTATGATAGACGAATCGAAAATAAATACCGACGAAGTGCAGATACTGACTCGCATAAAAATTAAAAACACAAAAACCGGACAGTTAATGTCATACATGCTTGTTTCGGAAAGCGAAGCAAATTTAAAGGAAGGAAAATTATCAGTAACCACGCCTATTGCAAAAGGGTTAATTGGTAAAAAAATTGGCGATAAAGCTACTGTGAATGTTCCATCAGGTGTTATGGAATTTGAGATTCTGGAAATTAGTTTATAAATACTATTATATTGTAATGACTATATTCAGTAAAATAATTGCCGGCGAAATTCCTTGTTATAAAGTAGCTGAGAACGACGATTTTTTTGCATTTCTGGATATTCGACCTTTAAATGCCGGCCATACGCTGGTGGTACCAAAAAAGGAAATTGATTATTTGTTTGATCTGGATGATACTACCTTATCAATGATGATAGTATTTGCAAAAAAAGTATCGGTAGCCATACAAAAAAGTATTGAATGTAACAGAGTTGGACTTACCGTTATAGGTCTGGAAGTCCCTCATGCTCACATTCATTTGATTCCAATTAATACAGAATCGGATATGAGTTTTCATAAAAAAAGGCCTGAAATAAGCCCTGATGAAATGAAAACAATTGCCGATAAAATTCAACAAAATTTTCATTTATGAAAATCAAATATAAAAGGAGAATAATTAATTATTCTCCTTTTATTTTATAAATGAACTTCCAGCAATGTTACTTCACTATTTGGAATTAATCCTATTTCATTGATACATGCCGGAATCAGAATGGTATCACCTTTGTTTACAGGAGTCTTTTGGGTGGCAGTTTCAACAATAAAACTACCCTCCAAACACATATATGCAACAAATGAATCTATTTCGCCATAATTTCGTGTCAGTGCTTGATCAAATTTTATTATATTGGTTGTGAAATATTCGCAACTAACCAACGGAACTATCTGATTTTCAAGCAACGAGTATTCTGTTTTCGGATTCAACGAAGCAGAAAAATTTATTACATCCAATGCTTCATCTGTATGCAATTCCCGTTCATTTCCGGCATCGTCAACCCGCTTATAGTCATAAATCCGATAAGTAATATCACTGCTTTGCTGAATTTCAGCAACTACCACACCTTTACCAATTGCATGTACTAAGCCTGCCGGAATAAATAACACATCACCCGGCTTTACAGGCACACGCTGCAATAAGTCTTCTACCTTATCATTTTCCAGCGCATCCAGATATTCTTCGGATGTACAATCTTTTGAAAAGCCAATAATTAATTCCGAACCTTGCTCAGCAGCCACTACGTACCACATTTCTGTTTTTCCAAACGAATTATGTCGCTCAGCGGCTACTTCATCTCCCGGGTGTACCTGTATGGATAGATTTTCGTTGGCATCAATAAGTTTAAACAACAAAGGAAACATTAAACCAAATTCGTCGTATACTTTATCGCCAACTAATTCGCCCATGTAGATTTCAATAAGCTCCGTTAGGTTATTTCCTTCAAGAAAACCATTACTTACTACAGATTCATCGTTCTCGTAACCCGACAATTCCCAGCTTTCGCCTAATTTATCAGAATTATTATTCTTACCAAAAAGTTGATTTAAACGGCTACCACCCCATATTTTATCTTTCAATACAGGTTTAAACTTTAAAGGATACAACATATCTTATACATTTAAGGGTTTAAAAAAAGCAGGCAAAAATTATTCACCTGCTTATAATACCTATTTCTGATTTTACGAGTTTTTGCGTGCCAGGTTTTGCTCCCACGCCCAAGCGCTCTTCAAAGTATCCTCAACTGTTTCCTGAGCTGTCCAACCTAAAACTGTATTGGCATATGTAGGGTCGGCCCACACTTTTTCCACATCACCACTACGACGACCTACAATTTTATATGGAACATCCACGCCGGTTACTTTGGTGAATGAATGAATGATTTCCAATACCGAAAGACCTCGTCCGGTTCCCAGATTAAAGGTTTCAGATCGGAAGAGCGTCGT
>JBLIZK010000056.1:0-2895 GCA_048859825.1 Paludibacter sp. | reverse complement strand
TGCTATTTTTAATCCGAATGCAGTACATAAAGCCCGCGATGGTCGCTTGTACTTTGGTTGTACAAAGGGATATTCGGTGTTCGACCCCGAGAAAATCAGGTTTAATAAACAAATTCCAATACCCAAAATTACTTCTTTGTTTATCGGGAATGAGGAAATTGTGCCGTTCAAAGAATATGATGGATGTCAGGTGTTAAAGCAATCAATTACGCATCTGAAAGAACTGGAACTGAGCTACGACCAGAATAATTTCAGTCTTTATTTCTCTGCCATGAGTTATATTCATCCAATGAAAAATCAATACCGATATCAGTTAAAGAGTCCTGATAAAACATGGAATATATCGCGTAACGGTATGGTTAATTATTCAAACCTGGCGCCGGGAAGCTATGAGCTGATTATTTACGCCAGCAATAATGATAATGTATGGAGTGTGGAACCACTGGTGCTTGAAATTGTGATAAAACCTCCTTTCTGGTTTTCGTGGTGGGCTATTATGATATATATTCTGCTTATTTTATATGCTATCTGGTACATTATTAATTTTAATTTGCGAAAGCAAAAGCGGGAATTCGAAAATGAACAGCGCATACGTGAAGCACGTCAGTTGCACGAAATGGACGAAATGAAATTTCGTTTTTTTACAAACATTAGTCACGAGTTCAGAACACCACTTACGTTGATTTTAAACCCGGCCGAGAAATTGCTGAACGAGATAAAAACGCCCGAAGAGCGCAATTTGCTAAGTATTATACACCGCAATGCCAGTGGTCTGCTCGATTTGGTGAATCAATTACTCGACTTCCGTAAATTGGATGTACATAAAGACAGGTTGAACTTATCTGTGGGCGATGTGGTGAATTTTGTGAAGGATATTTGTTATTCGTTTACCGAAATGGCCGAACGTAAATCTATTAGTTATTCATTTTTATCGGCCGTAAATGAGTTGCGTATAGAATTCGACCCTGAGAAAATGCGAAAGATTGTATCGAACCTGTTATCAAACGCTTTTAAATTTACCCCTGATGGTGGTAAAATAGAAGTGAATCTACATCTTGTTCAGCAAATGGGTGACAGTGCTTCTCTGCTTAAAATTGTGGTATCCGATTCGGGTATAGGTATACCCGAAGATGAAAAGATGCGGATTTTTGAGCGTTTTTACAGGGTTGAGAATGCAGCTAACGGCCATCAAACTGGTACGGGTGTTGGTTTACACATTGTAAGTGAATATGTCCGGTTGCACGAAGGTACCATTCATGTGGATAGTCAGCCCGGAAAGGGTTCGGCTTTTATTGTGTTGTTGCCTGTACGAAAGTTGATTAACGAAGAAATAATTCTGCATCAGGAAAATTTATCCGCAGTTGCTCTTGAAACTAAACTTAAGGAAGAAGCTACTGTGATTGATACTGCTGAACAAAAATTGCCATTGATGCTGGTTGTTGACGATAACGAAGATTTCAGGAATTTTATTGAAGCCATTTTTACTACCAGCTATCGGATTTTAAAAGCCGAAAATGGCCGGCAGGCTCTGAATATAACGCTTGATAAAATACCGGATATAATCATTTCTGATGTGATGATGCCGGTAATGGATGGTTATGAACTTTGTGTAGCGCTGAAAAAAGATATCAGGGTGTCGCATATTCCGGTTATTTTATTAACCGCTAAAACCGGCGACGAAAACAAATACAAAGGACTTGAGCTGGGTGCCGAAGATTATGTTTCAAAGCCGTTTAATATGGAAATGCTACAATTAAAAGTGGCCAAAATTATTGAACGACAAAAGAAACAGCAGGGTCAGATGAAGAAGATTGCCATCAATCCATCGCAGGTTGAAATAACCTCGATGGACGAAAAATTCATTGCAAAAGCAGTGGCTCTTATCGAACAAAATATTGAAAATCCTGATTTTCTGGTGGAAGATCTTTGTAGGGAAATGGGAATGAGCAGGGTGTATTTCTATAAAAAAGTGTTAGCCCTGACCGATAAAACGCCATCGGAACTTATACGGTACATCCGTCTGAAAAGAGCCGCTGAATTATTGGAGAAGAGCCAGTTGTTTATTAACGAAGTGGCTTATAAGGTGGGCTTTAACGACCCTAAATACTTCCGTAAGTACTTTAAGGATGAATTTGGAATAAACCCGAACGAGTACAAGAAAAAATTTGAAAAATAAAAAAACGCAGCCTGTTTAAATTATTTCAGGCTGCGTTTCTCGTTTAGAAACTGAAAGTATTTACTGTAGTTGATGTTGACAAAGTAATTGTTTTCTTTAGTGTTGCACCTGTTTTGGAATAGCTTCCTCCACTGTATATACCATAGGTGCCTCCATTTGTAAGTGTACCATTGTTATAACTACCACCTGTGTAAATGTTATAAGTACCACCTTTTGCAAGATCCGGTGAGGAGAATAAGAAGTAATATCCACCGTATTTTGGTTTTAAAGTGGCAATGTCATTTCCACTGGCATCTTCAATATGCAGTAATGATGAGGAGGAAACTGCGCTTGATGCCTTGATAAACATATTTACTTGTGTTGATGTGGATGACATCGATTTTTGCATGCTCGATTTAGCTCCGGCTCCCATAAAGAATCCTCCTGTTACATAAAATGAACCGTTAATGTCAGTGCTTTCTTCTATGCCCGATTGTGGTCCATTAGCAATTACAGTACCTCCTGACATGTTAAAGTTCCCGTTACTGTCAATGGCGTCGCCTGCCGAACAATTGGCAATGAGTAATCCGCCCTTTACGCTAAATGCACTGTTGTCGTTGTATTCCGCTCCTCCACTAACGGTACCGGCTGTAGCATTTATACCATCGTTGGTGGCATTTATTGTGGTAACACCTCCGGTCATTGTTATATAAAAACCCTCAATGCCCTCTTTGGAGATC
>JBLIZK010000055.1:0-8266 GCA_048859825.1 Paludibacter sp. | reverse complement strand
ATAAATATCATTCTCGAAAGAAAAAATGAATTTAATACTTGTTGTTAAAACGTAACCATTTTATCTGCCCAAACTACCACATTTACACAGTCAATCATGGTTGAGATGGGGCAAGCTTCTGTACTATCCAATTGGCGGGATTTAAGGCAAGTGCCGCAAGCTAAAATTTCGCCACCTACTTCTACAAATTTTTACAGCTGTTCGTCCACATTGTATTTTTCGTGGGTTAAACCTTCACATTCAACAGCTTAGCCCATAAGGAAAAGTTTCACTTCGTGACCTTGTTTCTTTGCTGTAACTGCAAAACGAAAAGCGTTCCATGCTTTTTCGTACTCTTTTGTTTCGAGAATAATTCCGATTTTCATACTATTATTTTTTATTTTAAAGTTTTTGAATGACAATCCCAAAATGATAGGGCTCAATTATAAATGGTTGTTTATCAATCCGAAATTTTTGTTTGTCGAACCAGGTTGTAATTTGTTCCGGTTTTGGTCTGATAGTCAATTCGGGACCTCGTGGCGTTGAAATATCGCTTCGCCAATGTATAATTCCTATTTTCCCATTCGGTTTTAGAATGCGATAAGCTTCGTTTATAAATTCTAAAGGCGATTCGTGGTGTAGAATATTGAATAGCATCAAGTAGTCTATGGAATTTTCCGTAAGTCCTGTTGTGTGAATTAATATATCTCTCTTCGCCGACACAATGTTGTAAACTTGTTCCTTTTCGATTTTCTGATTCAAAACATCAATCATTTCATCTTCAATGTCGAAAGCGTACAATTTCCCCTTAATTAACCTTGCCGCGGGAATTGTGAATGTACCGTAGCCACTTCCAATTTCTACTAAATCAGTGATTTGTGAGTCAATATTTAATTCACTCAAAAGAAAATCAACATTAAAAAAATCATTCCAAATTGCTTCTTCGGGCATTCCGCTATCTCTTACCTTCATCTCAATTTGAGTTTTAGTTGACGTAAAGATAGAAAGAATTATTAAATCTTAAATGAAAATTCTTTGTTCGTCGTTAATAAAAGCTAAAATTTGACTGCTATTGCATTAATATCAAAAACTTCATCTATCTTTGTGAGCGAATACTCACTTACTTTTTTCTGGTTCAAAAATAAATAGATTACAATATATGGAAATAACTCCCCGTCAATTAGAACTTATCGAAGCTGCGAGTAAAATACTAACCAAATCAGGCACAAGTGGCTTGACCATAAAGAACCTGGCAAAAGAAATGAATTTTTCTGAAAGCGCTATTTACAGACATTTTTCGAGTAAAGAGGATATCATTCTTGCCATGATGGATTATCTGGCAGAAAACATCGACGAAAGATTAACAAATTTACCTAAAAACACAAATCCAGAAGAAAAATTTAGGGCAATGTTTGAGGAACAGTTTAATTTTTTTAGCAAAAACGGGCACTATGTTGTGGCTGTGTTTTCGGATGGATTAATGGACGAAAGCCTGAAAATTAACGAAGCTATCATGAAACTGTTAGCCGTAAAAATGAAACATTTGTTCCCATTAATAGCAGACGGACAGGAAAAAAATGTATTTACAAAAGCTATTTCTACCGAAGAATTGGTGTATGTAGTTATGGGAACTTTCAAGCTTCAAATGTATAAATGGCGGTTGTTCAATTTCGAATTTGATTTGAAAGAAAGCGGTAATAAAATGATTGACTCATTATTAGCTTTAACAAAAACAAAATGAAAAAAGTACTTCCGTATTTTTTAGCGACCATTTTGGGCGCATTTGGTTTGCTCACCTTATTCCTGAGCACATCGGTAATTTTCGATTTATTTGGCATAAGAGCCAAAGAAGGAAATTATGTATTGTTTGTAGTGTGGGCAAATTTTATCAGCAGCGTACTCTACCTAGTTTCAGCTTACGGATTCGTCAAAACAAAGCGTTGGACAAGCAAAATCTTAGTAATTTCTACCTCTATTCTTAGCTTAGCAATTATCGGATTAATTTTCCATATCAACAGTGGAGGTATTTACGAAACAAAAACAGTTGGAGCAATGATATTCAGAACCTCATTTACACTTGTATTTGCTGTAATTGCATATTTTACAATTAAAAACAAAAATTAAAAACTAAAATTTTTTATACAAATATGTTAGTAATTACTCACAAACTAAAAACTACATTTCTTCTATTGCTAATTGGAGCAATGGGTTTGCATTTGCAAGCCGAGGAATGGACACTTGAGCAATGTATTGATACGGCACAAGTAAAGAATAAAATGCTGCTAATGAGCAAAAACACGGTGGCTATTGGTGAACAGCGACACAAAGAAGCAGTGGCCGGTTTAATTCCAAAGCTCACTGTGAATGGCGATTATAAGTACTATATTGATTTGCCCTATCAATTAATGCCGCTATCCACCTTTAATCCTACGGCACCAGCCGGACAGTTTAAAGAAGCTCAGTTTGGCGTACCTCACAACCTGAATTTAAATGTACAGTTTGCAATGCCATTGTTTAATGCGCAAATTCTGGGCGGCATGAAAACGACTAAAATTGGTGCCGAAATGAGCGAATTGCAACAAAAACGAACCGAAGAACAGGTATTTTTTGATATTTCAAATTTGTATTACAACGCACAAATATTGCAAAAGCAAAAAGCATTTATCGATAGTAATTTGTTGAATACAAATAAGTTGTTGCAAAATATGCAGTTGCTTCACAAACAGGATATGCTGAAAGAGTCGGACGTAACAAAAGTGGAACTGCAAAAAGCGCAACTCCAAACACAACTCCAATTGGTTGACAGTAAATTGGTTCAGGTGTTGAATGCTCTAAAATTCAGCATGGGAATTCCCATAACGCAGGAAATTGAAATAAATCAGGCAATTGAATTTAAGAGCAATGCTGATTTTGCATCGCAAAAAACAGCTGACATTCAGTTGGTTGAAAAACAAAATCTGTTTCTGAAAAGCGAATTAAGCATGCTAAAAAATTCGCGTTTGCCATCGCTTTCGCTTTACGGAACGTATGGACAAACCGGCTTTGGGTACGACGAAAAGCCGAATGATTTCCTGAAATTCTTCCCTGTGAGCTTTGTGGGTGTACAGTTAAGTTATCCGCTTTTTACAGGAACGGTTACGCAACGGAAAATTAATCAGAAAAAGTTAGAAATTTCGAACAGTAAATTGCAGGTTGACCTGGCAACCGAGCAGAATAATATGCTGACCGACAACGCAAAGCGAACGAAATTAACAGCACAACAAACGGTTGAAAATACATTGGCACAAATCAAATTGTCGGAAACGGTGTACAATCAAGTGGTATTGCAACAAAAACAGGGAACTGCCAGTTTGACCGATATTTTATTGGCTGACAATAGCTTACGCGAATCGCAACAAAACTATCTTTCGGCCGTAGTGGAATTTTTAAAAGCCGAATTGGAATTAAAAAAACTAACGGGAAACCTTTCAGTCAATTAAAAATAAGGAATTAAGAATTTTCAATAAAATACAAATCATGAAGAAATATATTATTTACGTAGTTGTGGCATTGGCAGTAGTTGCCGGAGTTGTTATTCGTTTAAAAAGTAACAAAGAAAAAACCGTGGATAGAGTGTATCGGTATGATAAAAATCAACCCATACCTGTGCAAGTTGATACATTAGAAATGGAACTGATAGGAAATAATCTTTTCTATACAGGTACTTTCGAGCCTAACAAAGAAACAAAAATCAGTGCCGATATTCAGGGGAAAATTAATTCCGTATTGGTGGATGCCGGTAGCGTTGTAAGTAAAGGTCAGCCCTTGGTATTATTGGACAATGCATTGCTAAAATTGCAACTGCAAACTGTTGACATACAGATTGAAGGACTTGAAAATGATGTACGTCGTTACAAAATACTTTCGGAAGCTGACGCTATTCAGGGAGTGCAATTGGAAAAAACTGAATTGGGTTTAAAATCGGCAAAAGTGCAACGCGCCACTATTATAGAGCAACTCAGCAAAACCACTATAAAAGCGCCTTTTGCCGGAATTGTAACCGCCAAGCTCACCGAAGAAGGTGCATTTGCAGCGCCTGGTGTGCCATTGATTCAAATCACCGACATTTCGCAGTTGAAATTTACGGTAAATGTGCCCGAAAATGAGTTGAGTCAATTCAAAATGAATCAAAATTATTCGCTTCAAGCGGATGCTTATCCCGAAAACTCATTGACAGGAAAAGTAACATTGGTAGGCAGTAAAGCCAATATGGGCAATAGTTACCCCATTCAGTTCACGGTAAAAAATACTGCTGATTTACGAATAAAATCAGGTATGTTCGGAAAAGTAGATTTGAAAAACACCGATACCGAAAAGCACATTATTATTCCGGCTTCGGCAATTGTAGGCTCCAATATTAACCCACAAGTTTATGCGATTGAAAACGGAAAAGCAATACTCAAAAACATTAGCATTGCAAGTCGTGTCCAAAATAAAGTGATTATAGCAAACGGTTTGATCGAGGGAAATGTATTGATTACCAATGGTTTTATTAATTTATTTGATGGTGCAAATGTGTCAATTAAGAATTAAAAAGTAAGAAAATGAATATAACTAAAATTGCCATAGAACGCCCGTCGCTGATAATCGTACTTTTCAGCGTACTTACTTTGCTTGGAATAATAGGATATAAAAGTTTGAGTTACGAACTTTTGCCCGATTTTAATCAACCGGTAGTGGTTATCAAAACCATGTATCCAGGCGCCGAACCGCAGGAGGTGGAAACCTCAGTTTCGCGTAAAATTGAAGATGCATTGTCGAATTTGGAAGGTGTTGATTATCTCGAAACCAAATCGATGCCCAATGCTTCGGTGATTGTTGCCAACTTGAAATATGGCACCAACGTGGACCAAGCCATGCAGGATGCGCAACGCTATATCGACAATATACGCAAAGACCTTCCGGCAGATATTATGAGCCCCGTAATGAGTAAAGTTTCGCCTAATGATTTGCCTATCATATCAATAAGTGCAACAAGTAATTTGTCGGCTACGGAATTTTACCAGAAAATGCAAAACGAATACCTACCGCAAATTCAACAGTTAAAAGGAGTTGCCGAAATCACTATTTTGGGTGGCGAAGAACGCGAAATTCAGGTAAAAGTGAATCAGGATAAACTCAAAAGTTATAAACTTTCGCTTTTGCAGGTGGTAGATGCCATTAACCGTTCGGGCTTGGATTTGCCTGCCGGCAAAGTGCAATCGACCAAAGAAAATAACTCGGTGCGCTTAATCGGGAAGTTCGCAACGGTCGAAAATATTATGAATGTGCAAGTGGCAATGCCTGCCCCCGGCAGTCCGGTTTATGTGCGTGATGTGGCAACCGTAACCGATGGTATAAAGGAAATTAGCTCTGTGAGTAGGTTTAATGGCGTAAATGGTATTGGGCTGATGCTCAAAAAACAAGGCGATGCCAATGCCGTGGAAGTATCTAAATTGGTACACGATAAACTTAAGAGTATCGAAAATCAAAATGCAAGCGCGGGAGTAAAATTTGTTGTAGCCGACGATTCGACCGACAAAACCATTGCGGCAGTTGATTCTGTAATATTCGACTTAATGCTGGCTGTCATTTTAGTTTCGCTGGTAATGCTTTTGTTTTTAAGAAGTTACCGAAACGCATTGATTGTAATTATAGCTATTCCGACTTCGTTAGTTACAGCTTTTGCAGTGATGTGGTTGCTGGGTTATACGTTAAATTTGATGACATTATTGGCCATGTCGTTAATTATCGGAATTTTGGTGGATGATGCAACTGTGGTGTTGGAAAACATTCAGCGACACTTGGATATGGGAAAAAACAGACGTGTAGCCGCTATGGATGGTCGTATGGAAATTGGATTTTCGGCTGTTTCAATAACATTAGTCGATGTGGTGGTGTTTTTACCAATTTTGTTTTTACAAGTTTTTGTGGCCGATATGCTAAAACAGTTTTCGGTAATTGTAATTACCTCAACACTAACCAGTTTGTTAGTTGGGTTTACGCTGACGCCCTGGTTGGCTTCGCGCATTGGTAAAAAAGAAGAATTACAACCAACCAACTTTTTCAATCGATTTCTACTTTGGTTCGAAGTGCAATTGCAAAAATTTATTGAATGGTATGGCGTAAAATTAAAATGGGTATTGAGTCATAAACTAATTTTTGGCGCAATTGTAATTGTATTGTTGGCACTTACGGGCGTTATGATGAAGCAAGGCATTATAGGAAAAGAAATGATGAGCACCGGCGACCAGGGTAAATTCAGAATGAATCTGGAGTTCGACAAAACCACAACGGTAAAAGAAAACAACCTTGTTTCGCAACAAATTGAGAATTTTATCATGCAGCAACCCGAAGTAGCATCGCTCTTTAGCAATGTAGCCGGACCAAGTACGGGAATTGGAAGTTTGGGAGTTGGCTCGGCCAATAAAACCGAATTTACTATCCAGCTAAAGCCCGAAAATGAACGTGATATTAGTACCGAAAAGTACATGAAATCGTTGCGAGAAGCACTCAAAAAAGAGTTTCCGAGTATTAATTATTCGATGGCTGTGTTGGGTTTACTTCCCAAATCGGCACCAATCAAGATTACCTTGAGTGGGAGCGATTTAAACTTAGTTATGAAAACCGGTGCTGAATTGAAAGCGATGGTTGAACAAATACCGGGCGCCGATAATGTGAAATTGTCGGTGGAAGAAGGTGTGCCTGAGTACAAAGTTATTCCCGACAAAGACAAAATGCAACGCTTAGGATTAACCACCGCTTATGTGGGTATGAATTTACGAACCGCATTTACCGGCAACGAGGATGCCTCATTAACCGAAAAAGGTATTGAATATCCGGTGCGGATTTGGCTGGACGATTTCAGTAGAAAAAACTACGAAGATGTGAGCAAACTTAGCATAGTAAATCCGATGAATCAGCCCATCGAAGTATCGCAATTTGCCGACGTAAAACAAGATAATTCGCCTTCGCTTTTGGAACGGATGGATAGGCAGGCATCGGTTACGCTTACAGCCGAATCGTTTGGTCGCCCTTCGGGTACATTGGCCGACGAAGCTATTACTAAACTCAAAAACAAGCCATTGCCCGAAGGTGTAAAAATGAGTTGGGGAGCTGATATTAAAACACAAAATGAAAGTTTTGGGGCATTAGGTTCGGTATTGCTCATTTCGTTTTTGCTTATTTATCTGATAATGGTGGCGTTGTACGACAATTACATCTATCCATTTGTGGCGTTGTTTGCCATTCCGGTGGCGATAATTGGCGCATTTTTAGCCCTTAATTTGTCGCTAAACGATTTGACCTTATTTGCACAACTTGGATTGATAATGCTAATGGGTTTGGTAACTAAAAATTCAATTTTAATAGTGGATTTCACCAACCAACTCAAAGCAGAGGGCAAACATTTTAAAGAAGCGTTATTAATAGCCGGCAAAGAACGTATGCGCCCTATTTTAATGACTACCCTTGCTATGACCATTGGTATGTTGCCCATTGCATTGGCAAAAGGTACGGCAGCCGAATGGAAAAACGGCTTGGCTTGGGTTATTATTGGCGGATTGATGTCATCACTCATTCTCACCGTATTTTTGGTGCCAATGGTTTATTATGTGGTAGATACGGTAAAGGAAAGGTTAAATAAGAAGTCAAAAAAGATAACAGAATAAAATAACTATCAACAAAAATATCATTTATGAAGTATTATTTAATTGGCTTAGTTCTGTTATTTTCTATCAGTTCTGTTGTTTATGCGACAGATAATAAGGGAATTACGCTGACAGTAGGCGTGAGTGATTTGAGAAATTCAAACGGGAATGTAGTTTTTGCCTTGTACAATAGAAAAGATGCATTTCCGGATGAGCATTACAAAAAGTATTATAAAATTGTGAGAGGCAAAATTGTCAATAGCTCCTCGGTAGTTGTATTTAAAGATTTGCCAATTGGGGAATATGCTGTAAATATTCTACATGATGAAAATAATGATGGCAAAATTAAGAAAAAGTTATTTTTACCAGTGGAAGGAATAGGGTTTTCCAATTTTCAATCAATAGGTTTCTCAAATAGACCAACATTTGAAAAAGCATCTTTTAATTTGCGAAAGAGCACAACAATCAAAGTTACGATTTTTTATTTTTAATTTTTCAGATATTAATATATTGCGCAGTCTTACAAGTAGTATGACATTCTTTTATAACAGGTTAAATAAAATACATTATGGAAAATAAATCAAATCTTTCTACCAATGATGTTGTAAAGATCGGAAGAG
>JBLIZK010000054.1:0-6157 GCA_048859825.1 Paludibacter sp. | reverse complement strand
GGCTGAAAATAGCATTTTTTTAGTACATCTTTACTCCTTGGGTTCATAATCTGTTTTTCTATTTCAACACAACTTTTATACTAACTGTTTCGCCATTGCCGGTTATTGTAGCAATATAAACTCCCGAAGTCAATGTTGTGCTTACCGTAGATTTTTGAACTCTCAAAACATCAGAAAACACAGTTTGTCCCAAAAGATTAGTTATTGATAGCGTGCCATTAGAGTACCCGTGGGTTGTATAATTGATTTGAGTCGCACATTTTCCATTATTATTTATTACAACACTCATTATTACAGCAGGTTGTACTAAATTTGTACTGATTGCCGAGCCTTTAAATATTAAGCTAAATCGTTTTAAATCTGTAACCGGATTCGACGAAAAAAATGTAACTACTGGTTGCAATCAAATTTGTTTCAAAATTCAACTCATTATCACGCAATAAAATTTCCATATCATTGTCAACGTTCTTTATTTCAGTAGCTTTTATTATAAATGTATTTGATTCGCCGGTTGTAAAACCAAGAGGTAGCTCAGAATTGCCAACCACAGAATTTAATCCGTTTATAACAATTCTTTCCTGATTAATAATTGTAAAAATTTCAGGAATTAAACTATTTGAATTACTCATTTTAGGCGAGTCATAATCATCGTACCCATTTGTTGCATTGGGATTAAACAGCAGGATTGTTTCATCTCTAGTCACACCATTAGATACTTGCAAACGCAAAATCTGCTGTAATAAACCATTTTGTGCAGGTAGTTTTAATCTATTTGTTGCGATAGTCTGGTCTCGATGTAAACGCATACTATTGCTGAATGTTAGCAAACCTCCTCCTGCCAATGCGCGCACCCAAAATGCTTGCATAGGTGCAATGTCGCCTGTAACCTGAATTAAATCATTGTTGTTATTACTCGTTCCGATTCCGCTTTGTGCATTAAATGTATCAAACACATAATTCGAGCCATTTTGAGTGCGATACCACATAGTTGACGATAAGTTTGTGCGGGTTGCCGACGAAAAATTCACGTATGAGGGATATGGATTTGCATCTAAATGAAAACCTTCTTTGTTTACACCTGTATGACGACCTAGCATTATCGATTTTTCTCCGGTATTCAGCGTTCCGATAAATGTAATATTTCCGCCTGTCGGCGAAACTGCAATGTATCCCTTCATGGGTAACAGCTGTGAGTTTGCTGATTGTGTTTCCCATGTCGCATTGGCTTCGTTATAGCTTACTACCTGGTTTGCAGTTGAAATTGCGCTTCTCATAGCCGAATCAACCGGACTACTAATATACCAGTTACGACCAGCCGAAAGATATTGTTGTACAGTTGCTGAGGTCGAAGTAAAAGTTCCTTTGTCCACAAAAGTCCCTGTGCCATTTATTGCATTACTTTGCAGATTTATTGCCGCCACATCAAAAGTTTTTCCCTCATTGAGAGAGAGTTTTGCTCCGGCCTCTACATTTACAGTTGAAGCTGTGGCATTGTCGGCTATAGTAATTAAATGGCCGTTTTGAATATTTACGGCGCTTGCAGAAGCCCCCGGAATATTGGTTGCTGAAACCCAGTCAGAGTTATTGTAGGATGATTGCCAACTGCTGTTGTCAGCCCAGCTGACCGAAGTGGCTGACCGAAAATAATCGGAAGATAACGTTGATGTACTTCTGAGAATTACATTGTCGATATACATGGGCGTATGGTCGGCAAGGTTTATACGATTTGTTTCTTCGAAATGCGGAAAAATAATCAGTGTGTTGGCAATGCCACTAAAATTATTACTATTAAAAGTAAAAGTCAGGCGCGCCCATTCGCCCGGTGTATTGTAATCGGCATACACTTCCTGCGCACCGTTACCTTCGAGCTTAACACCTACCCGCCCGGCCACTGCTTTATTTACCAGCAAACTTACAACCGGAGTTGTAGCAACATCCACGCTTAAACCACCCAATCCCATTCCACACCAATTCTGTCCATCTTTTGCACGTAAAAACCGCATCACATGATTTGATGTATTAATACCGGTTTTTGATAAATTAGGAAAAACGTCGGTCATAAGGTTATTTAACGAGCCATTCGGTGCCCAATAACCGTCCAGAAAATAACCTGACACAGGATTATTTCCGTTGTAAATTATCGTTGGGTTATTTGAACCATCTTACATGGTTACTTCGTCCCAATAAGTAATAATTGTTTCGGATAATGGAGCTTGATTATGAGGCATCACAATCATTGTTGTAGGGTAGCCACTGAAATTAGCTGCATTAAACGTAAACTCAAGTTTCTGCCATTGCCCGGGAGTATTATAGTATGAAGTAACTTCTTCGCTACCGTTTCCTTCCAGTTTCAGAGTTACATTCCCAGCAATCTCTTTATAAATTAACAGGCTGAACTTATTGGTCGTTGCAACATTCAGATTTAACCCCGTGACATTGAGTGCAGCTCCTGCCCATCCTTCACCATTTAGGGCACGTACAAAGCGCACTACTTTTTCGGTGGTATTTAATCCTGTCGAAAATGGATTTACTAATCCTTCGGTCAGAATATCCATTTTACCAGACACATTAAGTCGCCAACCTTCGCCCGATGGACAAGAAGCCCCATTGGGTGGATTACCTCCCAAGTCCCATAAATCAGGTGAAATTGTTTCTCCATCATAAAGTATTGTTTGTGCTTTTCCTGAAATACATATCAGTGAAATATAAATA
The DNA here is from genome assembly GCA_048859825.1 of Paludibacter sp. Taxonomy (GTDB): domain Bacteria; phylum Bacteroidota; class Bacteroidia; order Bacteroidales; family Paludibacteraceae; genus Paludibacter. The sequence continues at coordinate 3,445 of JBLIZK010000054.1, read as the reverse complement.
AGAAGAGAAATATATTTTTTCATATCCAATTACTTTAATGGTTAACCTGTGGATAGTATTTTGAATATGCAAAAATATAGGCATTACAAAGCATAGACTGTCAAATTTGTTGCATCATCGTGTAATAATGATACAACTAATTGTAGTCATACACAAAAAAAGCAGCCTGATTCCTCAAACTGCTTTCCCAATTCCCCATATTTGGCAATAAATCTTTTGACTCAGCTTGTCTGTCGTCCGTTGCCTTTACTCTATTGTCTTTAGTCTTTACTCTTTGTTCTTTTGTCTTTGCTCTTTGTTCTTTTGTCTTTGCTCTTTTATCTTCTTACAAAAACCACAACTTATCCCTACCTGCTTCGGGTATATCGCCGTATTTAAAGTGAGGCGCTATTTGTGCCAGCATTTCCGGATAACGTAATGTCACGGGTAGCCACTGTCGCGATACCGATTTCCAGTAAAGCTGACTAAAGCGGCATACCTGCAATAGTAGTTGCTGCTCTTCGTGCGAACTTACGGTTGCTGCTTCGGAACTGCCGACATTGAACTTTTGTATGTTTATTTTTAGCGGAAAAGGAAAGGAATCGCGTGTGCTGCTTTTTATTCCATTGCCACACTGATTATTATTATATAGTAAATATTGCCCGTTTGCCATACATAAATAGCTGCCTGCCGAAGGCATTTTATGCTCCACTGTATCATCAAAGCCCAATACATCGGCCGAAAAACTTTTGTTTACCGAAACCACTATAACGGGTATATCCAGCCCCAGCAACGAAAGCATTTTTTCGATGGGCCTGAGTTCCTTTTTACTTAGTCGTTTGTAGAAATGAATTATAAGGCGCTGCAATTCCTTTTTACCTGCGCAAAACTCTTTCACAGCCAATGCAATGGAACCCGACAGTTCGGTAAGCTGATTATTACGGAAGCAGTTAAAGCCCTGAAAGCGCCCCTGATTGGTAAAGCTAAATGCACTTCCTACATAGCGGTTATTTAAATCGCGACTCTCGTAAGCGCTGATGCCAATTACCAGCTCCTGCTCAGCCTGTTTTTCGAAGCACCAGGGCGAAGCACCTAACTTGGCATGTACCGCCACCAGTATATTGGGCAAATTATAATGAAAACCTGCTTTCATTACCGCTTTTTCAATACCATCGACAGTTATTACTGCCCTGTCGTTACTGCGGGCCTTGTTTGCGTCGATGGTTTGCGATACCACTCCATAACTCAGCAATAATTCCTTTAAATGGTAATACACCGATTTGGATTGTGTATTTGTAGTCCATTTGCCGTGAGGCGACAGGTAAAATGCCACATAGTTTTTAGCCGGATCGAAGGGGCGTGTGTCCAGCTTTTCCTTAATTTCGGGCAGGGGATTGTTCTTCTTACTGAATGAGATACTCAACCCGGGTACTGTATTGTATTTCATCCGTAAAAAGCCGGCAACTCCAGCCTCAAAATCGGCTTTCAGGCCTGCCATATATTCATTCAGGCTTATGGCAAGGGGTTTATCATCTTCGTGATATATAAAAAAGAATACTGTTTCATCTTTTATAAGTTCGGCCGGGCCATAATTGCGCATTCCTTTCATAGGGTCGGTGTGCTGACCATCGCCAAACTGTAATTGCATGGAGTTGCACATATCCAGGCATTGCGGTTGCTCCGTTTTCCAGTTTTTATCAATATCAATATATTCCTGCAAGTCCTTATCGTATAAATACTCTAGCCTGAACTGCTCAATAGCTTCGCTGTATTTAAGGTAACGATTGCCCTGCTCGGGTGCCGGACGTTTTATGTTGAGCGCATTCAGCAATTCAAAATTCACACAGGGATATAGCTCGTTTAAGTGCCGGCGTGCTTCGTCGGGCATATTATTGTATCTGTAAATTTTGTTTTTATACAGCACGCGGGTAAAAAGATCGCCGGGCAATTCAGAAAAACAGGCATCGTTGAGCGCTTGTTTAAAAACCGATTTTATATCGCCCATCGCTACCAGTATTTCAGGTGAATATTCGGGTTTGCTAAACTGCACCCGCAAAGTATAACTGCGGTAGCCCAGGCAGTTGCTATAAGCCGATGTGTCGGGTATCCACACTTCGGTATCGTCAATAAAGTTACCCGAGGTAATTAAGCCTTTTGACTGAAAATACTGTTGCAGCAGGTAATTATAGTACTTTTTCAGGAATGCAAACGACCAGTATTTTTCCCCTGCATTGCACAGGTCGGGGCCAACAGCTTTTGTTAGCTGCCAACTGTCGGCATTTGTTTGATCAAAAATACAATACAGTGGTTTATCAGGGTCTTGTCCGGCAATTGCATTGTCAACTACGCTATCGTGCCCCCACAGTCGGAAACTCACTTTTGTAGGGTTGTAACTTACATTTACTGTTATCTGTTTGCGCTTTTGCTCAAAGCCCAACACATTTAAACGGATTTTATTTATCATAGTTTGTTTGTTTTTTAGGATTATTCTGAATGTAATTATCAAGTTCGGAACTTTGTATGCGCCACAAACGATTGGTTTTTATCCCTTTCAAACTTCCCTCATTCAGCATACGGGTAACTGTTCTGACGTTTACTTTCAGTATTTTGGCAGCCTCATCGGGTGTTAGTAATTCAGGCAATGCCCGGTGCTGAATGTTTTCGGGGGGCATATGTACACTGTCGGGCGCTGTCGATGCTTCAGGGTAAGGGCGTGTTATGGGTTGCTCCCGCCTTTTCAGATAGGTTTTTACAGGAGCAATGCCGTTAAAATAGCTTGTGTAAATTTGTTCCTCGCTAAGGCCATAGCTAACCACATCCGTCAGTGTTTCCTGAATTTCCAGATAAGCTTTCACTAAACAGGTGCGCAATAAATACATACACCAGGCATTAATATAATCGTCCTGTGCCTTGTCATCATTTTGTTGCTCAGGCAGTTTGAGGCTTAATTTGCGGTCGATAAAAAATTCGCCCAACTGTTTCAGGCAGGCAGTTAAATGTTTGTCGAGTATTGTTTCGCGGTAATAGGCACGTATGGCCCTATTTGTTTCGGACGCTATGTCGGCACAAAGCTCGTTGCAATAATGAAAGGTTTCGCTCAGCAGTACACGGGAGTAATACTCCTGCTTCGGATGCCATATTTTCAGAAAGGAAACAGCAAACAGGCCTTCGTCCTGCACAGGGTCGGTAATTTGCTCCTGTAAGCGTAAGCGATAGTTCGCGCTGGCATGGTTATCGGGCCTGTAGGGCGACATATTACCACGCAAAACACTGTCGAACAACGGAAATTGATAAACTAATGTCATATAAGTAAGTTTGGTTGCGAATTTCGCCTGCAAACCCATTATAACAGAAGCATTGTTTTGTTTATCGTTTAGTATGAGCCGGTTAGCGAAATAGTGACGACAAATATAGGTATCATTTTTACTATTATCAATACCCGGAGTGAAAAGTTTTCAACAATCAG
>JBLIZK010000053.1:0-2091 GCA_048859825.1 Paludibacter sp. | reverse complement strand
AAAGGTAATACAGGTTGGTTACCCGGATGGCAATGGGGTGGAAACCTGAACTATATGTATTTTTCGTCACACTTGCTGGCATATAAAAATCAGGAAATTGACCCATCGTTATGGTACGAATTTGAAACAACCAGTTCACACATTGCTGGATACGACCGTGACCCGAGAGCCTACGCAACTTGTTTTTTAGATGGCGATACCATGGATTGGAGACCATCTTCGGGCTATAACGTTCCGTTTTCAAGTGCATTAAACAGTAAACGAATTGTATCGAGTAAAAATCTCTATAACGGACCATCTCCAAGCGTAGCCATTGGACTCAAAAAATACAATTACCCACAATTTACCGAAAAATCGGCACCCAACTGCGCACCTTTCAATGTAAGAGTAATCAGATATGCCGATGTGCTTTTAATGTATGCTGAAGCCTGTTATCTGTACGATGGTGATTCGGACGGAAGTGGATTAGCGGCTCTGAATCAGGTACGCCGCAGAGCAGGTATGCCCGACCAAACAGCACTTACACCAGAAATTATTGTTCACGAACGAAATGTAGAGTTGGCAACCGAAGGACATCGTTACAACGACATTGTGCGGTGGGCATACAGTCCCGAATTTAATATTGCTTTAGGCGCATTGTTCAAATATAATTTTGATACAAATAAAAACTTCTATTATCCCATACCTCAAAGCGAGATTAATGCAAACAGAGGAACTTTAAAACAAAACCCGGGTTGGTAATTATTTAAATAATATGATATTATGAAAAGATTTTTTTTCAAATTACTGATAATAACGCTGTCAGTAGCTTTGTACTCGTGCAGTGTGGATGAAATGAACACGCTTAATCCTGAATTTAAATACTCGTTTCAACGTGCGGGCAGAGATTATGCCTTAGCAGGAGAGGCAATTCAGGTGATTTTAACGGGAGAAGCAGATTATTGTACTTTATACGATGGCACAACAGGTCATGTTTATGGAGATTCGGCTGCAACCGGAACCGACTTTAATACTGCTGATTCGTTAAGCATAACTTACAACAAAGCCGGAACATATCAAACTACGGTTGTATTTACCAGTATTGGGAAATTTAGTGCTGAAATTAAGCGTGTTGTCAAAACTATTCCCGTTGTGGTTGTCGATAATCGCAACTCGTTTTCCGAATTTTTGATTAATAATGTGTACGGACTTATTAAGCCCGATAATACTATTGAAGTATCGTTACCAAACAGCACATCACTTACTGACCTGAAACCCGTATTTACCTTGACTTCAGCTGATGCAAAAGTATTTGTAAATGGCAACCAGCAGGTTACAGGTATTACTGCGAATGACTTTACAAACCCTTTGACTTACACTGTAAAATCGGTTTCGGGAATTGAGAAACAGTATGTAGTGAAAATCATTACCTATCAGGCATCTTCTGAGAAAAAAGTAACTAAGCTATCGCTGGTAAACGATGCTAAATACGGGAATGGTGAGGTGGCCGAAATAAATGAAGCTGCCAAAACAATTACGCTACTTACAAACTACGGAACCAATCTTAATAAAGCCACTGTGAATATTGAAAGTTCTTATGCCAGCAAAGTATATATGAATTCATCAACTAATGCATACCCTGACAGAACTTATACAAATATCTCAGGTACGGGCATCGATCCATTACAATCAATCAGAGTTGTGGCTCAGGATAATTCCGAAACTGTTTATCAGGTGAATGTATCATCTCAGGCCGCTGTAACCGCATTTACATTCAAAGGATTAGTGCCTGAACCGGAAAGTATAATTGATGCAGTAAATAAAACAATTACAGTAAAAGTATTAAAAGGTACAGATATAACTAAGCTAACTGCAAAATGGACAGGATCTGTTGGGAAAGTTACCATTGGAACAGTCGTGCAAACTAACGGAACAACGGTAAACAATTTTACAAATCCGGTAACTTACACATTTTACAAAGGTTCTGCTGCTGGTGACCGCTACACAGTATATGTGAGCATAGTTCAATAATTCATTTCAAATCAAATATTATTCACAATTTAAATTAAAAATTTTATGAAACTTTTTTACAAGCTATTTTTAGCATTTACA
>JBLIZK010000052.1:0-4603 GCA_048859825.1 Paludibacter sp. | reverse complement strand
ATTGTGTATGCCGATGCTGCGGTGAAACATGCTATGGGTGTAATTGACGACCTGAAGTTCGAAGAGATGATTCCGGATTGGAACGATGAAGGAACAAAACTCCCTGAAGAGATGGTGCTAATTACACAGAGTTTCAGAGAGGTGGAGCAAATTATGAGTAATTATGTGGGGATAGTACGTTCAAATTTGCGTTTAAAGAGGGCTATGAACAGGCTGGAGATTTTATATCGTGAAACCGAAGATTTATTTGAACGATCAGTGGTTTCACGCGAAATATGTGAACTTCGTAATGTGATTAGTGTTGCTTATCTTATCATCAAACATGCTATTCGTCGTAAAGAAAGCCGTGGGCTCCATTATACCATTGACTATCCGAAGAGGATGAAAAGTGAAAATAAATTTGCACGATAATTGCACATTGTTTTTTTGCGTAATCGTTGTATATTTGCTCAGTCGGACAACGCCACTTACTTTACAGAGTTTATTTATGAGGTTGAAATTTTATATATTATTACTTGCACCTTTTCTGTTGCTGACTGCGCAAAATAAGTCGGTGGACCAACGTGTGCCTGTTGTAAAGCAAGAATCAACCTGGAATAAAAATGCAAATGAGCAAAGTTCACAAACTGCAGCACAAACCATTGCTGAGGGAGTAGCGTATAGCACCAATAAAGATGGAATAGCCATAACCATAGCCAGAGCAACCGGAAATGTGAAATTATTTTCGATTACTGGCGAGTTGGTTTGGGCTGGTAATTTAGTGCAGGGCCGTTTTTTTATACCAACTAAACCAGGCATTTACTTTCTTCGGATAAACAATAAAAGCTTTAAAATTGTGTGCAAATAAGCACTTATCACATATTTAATTATGATTAAACACATAGTATTTTTTAAATTGGCCGATATGGCCGAAGGTAAAACAAAAGCTGAAAATGCGTTGTATATCAAACAGGAACTTGAGAACCTAAAGTTATCCATACCTCAAATTCTGAAAATTGAAGTAGGTATTAATACGCCAGAGGCACCTGTGGGTAATTTCGATATTGCATTGTATTCTGAATTTGAAAATATGGCTCAACTTGACGAATATCAGGTGCATCCTGACCATAAACGAATAGCAGCCTACATTGGCAAAGTGCGTACCGAAAGAGCTTGTGTTGATTATGTAATGTAAACACAGCTATGTGGAAGGATTTCCTCTATTTTAACAAAGGGCAACGAATAGGCATTGTTATTTTACTATGTCTGATTTTGGTTGCTCTTTTTGTTTTTGGGTATTTTTATTTTTCATCTGTCGATAAGCCTGTAGCCGGTACTGAATATCTTGAAGAAGCCCGGCGATTTGAGCAAAACCTGATTGAAGCCGATAGTATTAAAAAACTTGAATGGCATAAAAAATATGAAAGGGCAGATTCTGTTGAAAATAACAGAAAGTATGCGCATGTTACGAAAATTCAACTTGTAAATTTTGATCCCAACTCCATTGATTCGGTAGGGTTGGTTGGTTTGGGTCTGAAGCCTTATGTGGCATCCAATATTCTAAAGTATCGTCGTAAAGGAGGTGTGTTTCGTACAAAAGAGAGTTTTTCGAAGGTTTTTGGCATAACAAAAGAAAAATTTACCGAGCTTGAACCTTTTATAGTTATTAATTCTACTCAGATAAAAAGCTCAAAAATTGATTCAGCAATAAAGGTCAGGAAAGAACAGAAGATTGAAAATCTGATTGTTGAAATAAATGCAGCTGATACTACTGAACTAATGAAGGTAAAAGGAGTAGGCCGTGGTTATGCACGAGGTATAGTGCGTTTCAGGCAGCAAACAGGTGGTTTTGCGCGTATTGAGCAGTTAAGAGAAATGTACGGTATGACTGACCAGAATTACGAGAAAATAAAATCGTCTTTTACTGTGAATTTAAATCTGATTAAAAAAATAAATGTAAATACGGCATCGGTTGAGAGATTAAATGCTCATCCATATCTGAATTTTTATGAATCGAAAGCGATATACGAATATCGAAGAAGGAAAGGGAAGCTTTCCAAAATTGATGAACTCAATAATATAGATGGCTTAAGTAGTGAAACAATATCCAAAATTGCGCCTTATCTCGATTTTTAAGTTGTAATTTGCACTCTGTTTAGCAGTGCTTGCACGTTAAAATTTCTATCTTTGTACAAACAATCGATTATAATGTTATCAATTCTAATCCCCGTATATAACTACAATATTGTCTCGTTGGTAAAGAGTTTGCATAAGCAGGCTATGGAGCAAATGATTGATTTCGAGATTATTGTTGTAGAGGATGGGTCGGATAGACATGTAGATGAAAATAGTGAGATAGCAGTACTGGAGTTTTGCAAACATTTCGTTTTTGAACAAAACATAGGCAGATCGTCTATTCGTAATAAACTGTCAGAATTAGCACAATACGGTCATTTGCTTTTTATGGATTGCGACGCAGTTGTTGAATCATCTCATTTCATTGAGAAATATCTCAGTTTTTGTAATGAGGAATGTGTCGTGATTGGAGGTACTTCGTATGATGAAACAATAGTTGAACCCTGTTTTAGTCTACGATTAACCTATGGCCGGAAGCGTGAAGCCCGCCCTGCAACTGAACGTTCAAAGAATAGCTTTTCTACTTTTAATTTTCTTATATCAAAGACCTTGTTTAATAAAGTACGCTTTGACGAGTCTTTACGTGGATACGGGCACGAAGATATGTTGTTTGGTCATTGCTTACGTGAGTTGGGTGTGGATTTTGTACATATTGATAATCCGTTAATTCATTGCGGGTTAGATAAAAATGATGTTTTTTTGCAAAAAACGAAAGAAGGTGTAAGGAGCTTATTCCAGCTTTATTTAAGTGGAAATTATCCATATTTGACCACAGAATCCAAATTGTTGAGAACTTTTGTCGATTTGCAAAATCGGGGTCTGTCTCCGTATTTAGGTAAGCTATTTCCTTTGTTTGAAAGCAGATTAAAGAAAATGCTTTTTGTTCGTAAGCCTCTTTTGATTTTCTACGACTTGTATAAACTGCTGTACATGTGTAGCCTGAAAAAAACACATAAGTGACAATTTGACAGTCTAACTTTCGTTTAAGATCATAATACATTGCTGAAACTGTCAGAATAGCCTGTGAATAGCTTTGGCACAAATTCTGATAAATACTACCCGGTGTCAATTTTTATTGGCGCTTGTAATACATAATTAAATCAAATAAAAAATATTTACACGATTATGAACATTAAACCATTGGCCGACCGTGTGTTGGTAAAGCCTGCACCGGCAGAGCAAAAAACAGTAAGTGGAATCATTATTCCAGATTCAGCGAAAGAGAAACCCCTGAAAGGTGAAGTATTGGCAGTTGGCAACGGAACCAAAGATGAAGAAATGGTTGTAGCAGTAGGCAATACTGTACTATACGGTAAATATGCTGGTACCGAACTTGATTGGGAAGGTGAAAAGTATCTGATTATGCGCCAATCTGATATATTGGCGATTATTTAATGTCCTCAATCCTCTAAGGGGGGATATTTGGAAAGTACTTTATAATTAATATTCATTTTACAACAAATCATTTTTGAAACACGCTCTATACCACATTAGTGGGTAGGGATTTAATTCAAACAACAATTATGTCAAAAGAAATTTTATTTAATATTGATGCTCGCGATCAACTAAAACAAGGAGTTGATGCTTTAGCAAATGCTGTAAAAGTAACGCTTGGTCCTAAAGGACGTAATGTAATTATTGAGAAAAAATTTGGCGCTCCGCATATCACTAAAGATGGTGTGTCGGTAGCCAAAGAAATTGAACTCGAAGATGCATTTCAGAATCTGGGAGCGCAGTTAGTGAAAGAGGTTGCTTCTAAAACAGGCGATGACGCAGGTGATGGTACAACTACTGCAACAGTATTGGCTCAATCCATTGTTAGTGTAGGATTGAAAAACGTAACTGCCGGCGCAAATCCAATGGATTTGAAACGTGGTATCGATAAAGCAGTTGCTCAGGTAGTTCAAAGTATAGCTTCGCAAGCTAAAACTGTGGGCGACGATTATGATAAGATTGAACAGGTAGCTACTATCTCGGCTAATAATGATGCGGTTATTGGTAAATTAATAGCTGATGCTATGCGTAAAGTTTCGAAAGATGGTGTAATTACTATTGAGGAAGCTAAAGGTACGGATACCACAATCGATGTAGTTGAAGGTATGCAGTTCGATCGCGGTTACATTTCACCTTATTTTGTGACAAACACAGAAAAGATGGAAGTTGAAATGGAGCGTCCTTATATTCTTATTTACGACAAAAAAATATCTAACTTAAAAGAACTTTTGCCAGTTCTTGAGCCTGCTGTTCAGTCAGGACGTCCGTTGTTAATAATAGCCGAAGATGTTGATAGCGAGGCGTTAACTACCTTAGTGGTGAATCGTTTACGTGCCCAACTTAAGATTTGCGCTGTTAAAGCGCCCGGTTTTGGCGACCGCCGTAAGGAAATGCTGGAAGATATTGCCGTTTTGACAGGAGGTGTGGTGATTTCAGAAGAAAAAGGAATTACGCTTGATCAGGCAACTTTGGAAATAGATCGGAAGAGCACACG
>JBLIZK010000051.1:0-4674 GCA_048859825.1 Paludibacter sp. | reverse complement strand
GGGTATTACAAGGAAGGATTGTGTAAATCCGCTTTTGCAATGAACCAAAATGGTATGTTTAAAAATATATCATCGCGCGAGTGGAAGCCTATGTATGCCATTAATACCTATCTTTCATCGGTAGGTGATGCTAAAAAAACGGATTTCTCAATCAAACCGACTACACCCAAAAAGAAATCAAATGCTACAATACTTCGCAATACGCCTTCGGCTAATTCGCTGGTGGCCGATTTGGCAAGCCGTATTGTGGAAGATGAAAAACTGGGCCAGGACAATATCACCGATATGCTGATGCTGCAGTTTACGGTTCGTACTCCCGACGAAAAAGTTTTTTCGCTCCAATCTGTCGAAAAAGAAGATATGTATTTACGTCTCGACCGGGATATACAGGCATTATTGCAAAAACTGGATGCCCGTGTGGGACTTGATAAAACACTGGTGTTTCTTTTTTCCAATCAAACTGATGTACACTCACCCACTGAATTGGGTAAAAACAATGTTCCTGCAGGGTATTTTAGTGCAATCCGCTCCATGTCATTACTGAATACGTATTTAATGGCCTTGTATGGTCAGGAAAAATGGGTAACCGGCTATTATGGCAAGAACATCTATCTGAACAAGCAAAAGATAGAGGAAAAGAAATTAAATTTCACTGAAATTCAAAAACAGGTAGCTGCATTTATGCCCGAATTTGAGGGAATTCAGGCAGCTTATCCTGCACAACAGGTTTTAACAATGGGTGGCGATGCTGATAGTGAAATAGCCCGTTTACGCAATTCTACCCATAAAAACAGCATGGGCGATGTGATAATTACGTTAATGCCGGGTTGGATGGAACTTGATGAGGACATGCGTCCGGTGGGTGAATCGAATGCAATTACGTCCTTTACACCGCTTGCATTTTATGGTTGGAAAGTAAAACCTCAACTTGTTAATACAATGTATCAGGTGACCGACATTGCACCCACGCTGTCGCGAATACTCAATATACCGGTTCCCAATGCTTCTATTGGTAAACCTATTAAGGAAATAATGGAATAGTATATGTATAATTTTGACGAAATAATTGACCGTAAAGGTACAAATGCGATAAAACTGGAGCGCTGTAAAGCCCTTTTTGGTACAAACGATGTGTTGCCGCTTTGGGTGGCCGATATGGATTTCCGAACCCCCGATTTTATTCTGAATGCTATTCAGGAGCGTCTGCAACATCCGATTTTGGGCTACTCAATGCCACCCAAAGAGTATTATCCTCATATTTTACAGTGGGTGGAGTCGCATCACAACTGGAAACTATCCAAGCAGGATGTTGGATTTTTACCTGGAATAGTACCGGGCTTGTCTTTTGCAGTTCAAAGCCTTACGGCCGACGATGATGAAATTCTGGTTCAGCCTCCTGTTTATTATCCTTTTTTCAACGTAATAAAAAACAACCGTCGGATGGTGGTTATGAATCAATTAGTTGAATCGGAAGGGAAGTATAGGATGGATTTGGCTGATTTTGAGGCGAAAATTACAGATAAAACTAAATTGTTTATACTTTGTAATCCGCATAATCCGGGTGGAAGGGTTTGGACGAAGCCGGAATTAATTCAGTTGGCAGCCATTTGCGAAAAGCACAATATTACAGTTGTTTCCGACGAAATTCACGCCGATATGGTATTGCCTGATGCAGGTGTTCACACGCCTTTTGCATCAGTATCCGAATGGGCTGCACAGAACACAGTTACTTTTATGGCACCTACCAAGGTGTTCAATATGCCGGGTCTGATTAGTTCGTTTTATGTAATTCAAAATCCGGCGCTTCGTCATCGTTTTGCTTCTTATCTTGAATCTTCGGAAATGAATGCCGGAAATATCTTTGCATACATTGCAGCAGTAGCCGCTTATCAGCATGGCGAACAATGGCGCGTTGAGATGTTGAAATATGTGCAGTCAAATATCGATTATGTGATTGATTACCTGAAAAATAATATTCCCCAGATTGTAGCAATGAAACCGGAAGCTTCCTTTTTGCTTTGGCTCAATTGTGAAAAGCTAGGAATGGAAACCGATGAATTACATTCGTTTTTTGCTTTAAAAGCCGGTTTAGGATTGAATAAAGGAACAATTTTTGGCCCCGGAGGTGAATATCATTTGCGGTTGAATGTAGCCTGCTCCCGCTTGATACTTGAGCAGGCAATGCAGCAGTTAACAAATGCCCTGAATAATAAATAATTTCAATCTCTAACTTCTAACTTTATAAAGATGGATGTAAAAATCGAGGAATCGTGGCGAAATGCTTTGCACGAGGAGTTTGAAAAGGACTATTTTGTGCAGTTAACTGAATTTGTACGAAGCGAATACAGTACAAAACAAATTTTCCCTGCGGGAAAAGATATATTCAGAGCATTTGATAGCTGTCCGTTCGAAAATGTAAAGGTTGTAATTATAGGTCAGGACCCGTATCATAATGTAGGACAGGCCCATGGTTTGTGTTTTTCGGTAAACGATGGCATTGATTTTCCACCATCGCTTTTGAATATTTTTAAAGAAATAGAACGTGACCTGCATATACCGGCTCCCAAAACAGGAAATTTATTACGATGGGCCGAACAGGGAGTATTGTTGCTGAATGCGACTTTAACCGTTGAGGCGCATAAGGCCGCCTCACATCAGGGAAAAGGCTGGGAGAGATTTACCGATGCCGCTATTCGTGCCTTGAACGAAAAAAGAGAAGGTATCGTGTATATGCTTTGGGGCAGCTACGCGCAACAAAAAGCCTCATTTGTTGATGCAACGAAAAATCTGGTACTCAAAACCGTTCATCCTTCGCCTTTATCTGCATACAGAGGCTACATTGGATGTGGCCATTTTTCGGCAGCCAATAACTATCTGAAAACGAATAATAAGCAGGAAATAAATTGGTAAACCGCTCTGTAGGTTTATTTTATAGAATCAATGTATAATACCCAATCAACATATTCAACTACATAATGTCTTTAGAATCAGAAATTAAACGCAGGCGTACTTTCGCCATTATCAGTCACCCCGATGCGGGTAAAACTACCCTAACCGAGAAATTGTTATTGTTCGGGGGAGCTATTCATGTGGCAGGTGCTGTAAAATCGAATAAAATAAAAAAAACAGCCACTTCCGACTGGATGGAAATTGAAAAGCAACGTGGAATATCGGTTGCTACATCGGTAATGGGTTTTGAATATCGCGATTATAAAATAAACATTCTCGATACGCCCGGTCACCAGGACTTTGCTGAAGATACTTACCGCACACTTACTGCTGTGGATAGCGTAATTATTGTGGTGGATACAGCAAAAGGGGTAGAGGCACAAACGCGCAAACTTATGAGCGTGTGTAGAATGCGCAACACACCAGTAATGATTTTTGTCAATAAAATGGACCGCGAGGGAAAAGAAGCATTCGATTTGCTTGATGAATTGGAAGCTGAATTGGGTATCAATGTGCGTCCTTTGAGCTGGCCAATTAATCAGGGATTTACTTTTAAAGGTGTGTATAATATCTATAAAGACAATCTGGAACTGTATACTCCAAACAAGCAAACGGTAAGCGAAACCCTGAAAGTTGAAATTGACAGTCCTGAGCTGGACAAACTGGTGGGTGAAAACGATGCTGCAAAACTACGTGAGGACATGGAACTGATTCATGGTGTGTACGACGATTTTTCGGTAGATAAATACCTGGCCGGCGAATTGGCGCCCGTGTTTTTTGGTAGTGCGCTCAACACTTTCGGGGTAAAGGAATTACTCGATTGTTTTGTGGAAATAGCACCTTCACCACGTCCGGTACACACGCAGGAGCGCGAGGTGAATCCACTCGAAGAAGGCTTTTCGGGATTTATTTTCAAGATTCACGCTAATATGGATCCGAATCATCGTAGCTGTATTGCTTTTGTTAAGGTATGTTCCGGTAAGTTTGAACGTAATGTAAACTACAAGCATGTCCGTCATGCTAAAATGATGCGTTTTTCTGCTCCAACCGCATTTATGGCTCAGAAGAAAGAAACGGTTGACGAGGCCTATGCAGGCGATATTGTGGGTTTACCTGATACGGGGACATTCAAAATTGGCGATACGCTCACATCGGGCGAGAATTTGCATTTCAAAGGTATTCCGAGCTTTTCGCCCGAAATGTTTAAATACATTGAAAATGCCGATCCAATGAAAACGAAGCAGCTTGAAAAGGGAATTAATCAGCTGATGGACGAGGGTGTGGCACAGCTTTTTGTAAATCAGTTCAATAACCGTAAAATTATTGGTACTGTAGGGCAACTTCAGTTCGAAGTAATTCAGTATCGATTGTTACACGAGTATGGAGCACAATGTCGATGGGAACCAATATCGCTGTACAAAGCATGCTGGATTGAAAGCGATGACCCTGCTGAACTTGATAATTTCAAAAAGCGCAAAGCGCAATACATGGCCGTGGATAAGGAAGGACGTGATGTGTTTCTGGCCGACTCAGGCTATGTGCTTCAAATGGCTCAAAACGACTTTAAAAATATTCGTTTTCATTTTACTTCCGAGTTTTAAAAATAAAAAACGCATTGATTGCCCAATCAATGCGTTTTTTATTTAAACAAAATGCTTCTTAAACTTCTCCCATCGCCTTTTTAAAATACTTTTGTGCTTGTTGGTAATCAACCTTGCCACACGG
>JBLIZK010000050.1:0-4867 GCA_048859825.1 Paludibacter sp. | reverse complement strand
ATTTTCCTGCGGATAAATGTTGGTTCCTAATCCATCCTGATTCGTTACCAAAGCCCATTCAAAATCAAGCTTGTGCTGTAAGAAATACAAACTTCTGATAACTGACGGTAGAAACTCAATCTGTTCAACCGTATCAACCTGAAAGGTAACTGGCGGCTCAGCTATAATCGTACCATCCCTGTCAATAAAAATTACTTTCTTTTTTGTCTTTTCCATTCTATATTGATATCTATCTAAAATCCCTTGTTTAAAAACCCATTACTGGACCTTTATGTTTATTTTTGATGATTTGAGTCCTTTACCCGAAACAGTTAGTTCGGCATTGCCCGGTATTTTTGTGGTTTGTAATGTAACCACCAGTTTTGCCTGAAATGCTTTCATTGTTGGCAAATGAAACTGCTCAAGAGAAGTCGCATCGCCATTGCAGGCTGCTCTGTAAACAGCTCCGGCACCCTTCACATTAAAATGCAACTGATTAGTAGCGTTCGGGCATTCGTTGCCATTTTTATCCACAATAGTAGCAGTAACATAGCATAAATCTTTTGCATCGGCACTCAGCACAGTTCTGTCGGCCTCAAGCTTAATTGCATAGGGTTTACCTGCAGTAGTAAGCGATTTTTCGGCAGCAGGCTTTCCGTTCTTATCATATGCCACTACTTTTATTGTTCCCGGCTGATATTTTACATCCATCCACATTAAACGATATCTACCAGTTTTTGAGTCTTTAGTCTTCGTCTGAACACCCTGACTTTTACCGTTTACAAACAACTCGGCACTGCTAAAATTTGTATACACAAAAACGGGTGTAATCTCGCCTTCGCGCCCCGGCCAGGTCCAGTGAGGCAATATATGCAAAGTAGTATCGGTGGTGTTCCAACGGCTACGGTATAAATAATATCTGTCTTTCGGCAATCCGGCCAAATCGCAAATGCCAAAATATGAACTGCGTGAAGGCCAGTAATTATCATAAGGTGTTGGCTCGCCCAGATAATCGAAGCCTGTCCATACAAATTCGCCAATTACCCAGGGTTTATCATCCTGCATTTCAAAGTCCACTTCGGGGATATTTGACCAATTGCAGTATTCTAAATCGTACGAAGAGCATTGTCCGTCGTCGTACATTTTATCTTTCAGTTGTTGCACCGGGAATTTGTAAACGCCACGCGAACTAACAGTAGAAGCCGTTTCGGAGCCGAGTAAAAATCCCTGAGGAAATCGTTTATAGGCTTCCTCATACAAATGAACTCGATAATTTAAGCCCGGAATATCCATAATTGCTCCAAATCCGCTTTCCATTACAGCCTTTACCTGATCCATGCCCACTGTAACCGGACGGGTCGGGTCTTCGCGATGAAAAATCTCCTGCAACCATTTAGCTCGTTTTACACCTTCGGCTCCCCATTGGTCGGGCACTTCGTTTCCGGAGCTCCACATTACTATACAAGGATGATTACGGGTAGCATGTACAAGATTTACAATATCTTTTTCAGCCCACTCATCAAACAATAAATTATAGCCGTTTTTCACCTTTGGTTTTTTCCATTCGTCAAAACTTTCGGCTAAAAACAAGAAGCCCATTTCGTCGCATAATTCAAGTTGCTCAATCGAAGGCATGTTGTGCGACGAACGGATTGCATTGCAACCCAAATCTTTCAGTATGGTTAGCTGCCTGCGCAATGCCGACTTGTTAACAGCTGCTCCTATCGGGCCCAAATCGTGATGCAGACAAACACCCTTAAACTTCATCGTTTTACCGTTTAACTGAAATCCGTTTTGTGGAGTAAACGAAATTGTTCGAACACCAAATTGAAGAGTTTCGACATCTTTCATCGTATTACCCTGCCATAATTGCAATTCAGCGGTATAAAGTATCGGGGTATCAGGGCTCCATAATTCGGGATTTTTTAAAGCTATGTTCTGCTCCATTTCACTTCCAAACCGCTCAGTACTTACATTATGGGCTACTTCTTGTCCTTTTGCATCACGAATTATTGTTTTAATCCGGAAATCAGCACCTTCAACCTGCGAACGGATATTAATTTTAGCCAATTCGGGCGTTACATAGGGTGTTGTAATAAAATGTCCCCATTGTTTAAACGATTCAGCATTTTTTTCAATCAGTTGCACCTTCCGGTAAATACCTGCACCCGGATACCAACGGGATGAAAATGGCTTATTTTCGAGACGCACAGCAACTATATTTCCGACATTCGGTTGAATATACTTTGTAATATCGAACCAAAAGTAGCCATATCCATATGGATGATTACCTACAAATTGGCCATTTACATACACACGCGCATCGCTCATTGCCCCATCGAACTGTAAAATTATCTTCCTGCCTTTTGTAGGATAATCTACACGGATATCTGTACGATACCAACCTACTCCTATAAATGGCAATGCACCGGTTCTACCTGTTTTTTCGGTGGCTGTTTTTTCGTTATTCTGTTCAATTTTAACAATTTGCTTGTCCACTTCCTTATCAAAAGGCCCATATATTGCCCAATCGTGAGGAACATTTACCAATTTCCACGCTTTATCGTCGAAATTAATATCCTGCGCATTTACTACATCGCCGGTATTGAATTTCCATTCAACAATTTCACGAACTTTAGTTTGTGCTAATACGAATACAGGTATTAATAAAACCAATAAAAAAATGTGTTTTTTCATAACCGTAATATCTGATAATTAATAAACTACAAAATTGACGATTTAATATCTCAGGAGCAATCCCTGTTTTTTAATTTTTAAAAGTAAACCAATATTATTTCCATAATATCCGCTCCAATCCGCTCCTACCGAAAGTCCGATATTTAGTCCCCATAGTTTTTCAAAGTGCTTATTTACATCTACTAACAAATGAGCTGATTTCTCGGTTTTTGAAAACGGAGTGCCATAAGTACCATAATTTTTCGAATAGGAATTGAGAATTTTAAAATTATAACCATCAATACTTCCTTCTAATCCGAAATGATGCACCTGTACTCTGTTGTTCAAAATTGATATTTCTGCATTTTTGTTAAACACGGGCGAAGTAATAAAAGGATTTCCAATTGTGTATCCATAATGCGTCCAACCGGATTGATAAAGATAATTATTGAAATAATTATCTGCTCCTCCATATACAATGCCATCTTTATCGTGTAAAGGGCCATTTTGGTCGGTTGTATTTAAAAACTCATATAAAAGTCCTTTTATAACAGGAAATTGTTTATTCCGAACCGATAAACCCCAAAGTCCATCGTAACGATTTACGGCACTCCAAAATGGCAACACCGGTTTATCTTCGTTTAGCAATTGCCAGTAAGCAGCCAATTCAAAACCTGCTACAGTAGCATCGAGACGGGCACTTTGTGCTATAATATGATTCCCACCGACGTTAATCTGCTCTTCGGCCACAGTAGAATTTCCGCTTCGCAGAAAAAACACATTAATAAAATCTTTTATCCCGGTAGGCTGTACACCATGTCCCGGAATCTCGCCGCCCCACTGTGCCACATGGTCAAAGCCATATTGAAAACGTACAGGGCTTTTATTTCCACCAATTCGGGCATAAGCATACTTGTGATGGTACAACATATTTTTGACAAACACATCATCGGTAAACCAACCATGCGATAAACCACCTTTGATTTCCAGAAAATTATTTTTAAACAGGATAGGTGTAAATTCTTTTATTCCAACAAAAACTTTGGGAATTGGCGCATAATTTGCTGAGAATAAATAACCACCCGATGATAATGTTTCGTCCTGATTACCATAATGTTCTATCTGCTGACCTAGATTCAGATCAAAAACCCAAATCCGTGTATTTACATAATATTCGCGCAAACTGGCAACTACTCCATTCTTCTCGGCTAATGCTACTCCGTTTAATCCAAATGAATAATCGAAAAACTTATCTGGATGCGACATTTTTTTTGTCACACCAAAACCAACAATAGCCATATTACTATTAGTCAAATAATCGCCGGCATTATTACTTACAATCCAAAAAGGCGTATTTCCGGCCTTACTTAATAACATTTGTGCTGATGCTTCATACTCAATACTATCATTTTGAGCTTCGACACTCAAACTGAGCAAAACAGCAAACAAGCTTACCACTATTTTAGGAATTGATATTTTCATCAGCATGTTTTAAATATTAGATTCGAACTTCAACACCTTTGGCCTTAAGATATTCTTTAAGTTCTGGAATACCTATT
Source organism: Paludibacter sp. (assembly GCA_048859825.1). Lineage (GTDB taxonomy): Bacteria > Bacteroidota > Bacteroidia > Bacteroidales > Paludibacteraceae > Paludibacter. Next base: position 653 of record JBLIZK010000050.1, on the reverse strand, counting down.
TCTTTGTAATGAAAAATACTGGCTGCCAAAGCAGCATCGGCTTTACCCTCGGCAAAAACATCAATAAAATGCTCCATATTGCCGGCACCTCCACTGGCCACTACCGGCACATTAACCGCTTCAGAAACAGCGCGGGTTATATCCAGGGCAAAGCCATCTTTTGTTCCATCGTTGTTCATGGATGTTAATAAAATTTCGCCGGCACCCAATGCCACAGCCTGTTTGGCCCATTCGATGGTTTTAATTTCGGTTGGTACACGTCCGCCATTCAAATACACAAACCATTCGCCATCCACGCATTTTGTATCGATGGCCAGCACCACACACTGACTACCAAACTGGCCTGCCAAATCGCTAATTAATTGTGGATTACGTACAGCCGAGGTATTTACCGAAATTTTATCGGCACCACAAGCCAATAACACCGACACATCTTCGACAGTAGAAATTCCACCTCCTACCGTAAACGGAATGTTTATATGCTTCGCAATACGCGTAACAAGCTCCGAAAGCGTTTTTCGTTTTTCATTAGTTGCTGTGATATCCAAAAAAACCAGTTCGTCGGCACCCATTTGTGCATACAAAGCACCTAATTCAACCGGATCGCCCACATCGGTAATATTCAAAAAATTGATACCTTTTACTGTTTTACC
>JBLIZK010000049.1:0-2512 GCA_048859825.1 Paludibacter sp. | reverse complement strand
TCCATAATGGTCGTTTCCGTTATCGATGCTATTTCAAAATCGGCCATTGTGCCAGCCATGCCTTTCAGAATACCGTCGAGCGCCTCTTTCATGTCCGAAGCCTGTACCATCATCGTATTTGCAGTGCGTTTTTCAACACCTTTTTCCTCGTCGAGCGTTACAAAATTCACTTTACTACGGTACCATTTATCACCGTTTTCGTTGAAAAACATTTCGTTTATCTTCGTCCGTTTAATGTTTGCCACCTGAAACTCACCCGAAATATATGGCTTCATTTCCTCAATAATTCGCGCCTCAGCTTCTGTAAACGACAGGGCGTCAATTAAATATCCCTGATTCACTTTCACAATATTGCCATCGTCGGCTGTTTTTTCGTATTTAATTTTACACTCAAACCAAGTATGCATAACTCACTGTTTTATTTATTTTGCCGCGCAAAGATACAATTTTTTTTAATCTTTTGGGCGCGCCCCTGCGGGTCGGGCTTTCCATTTCTGCCCCATCGCTACGCGCTGTGGCATCCTTTCCAATCCCTCGCGCTAAGTGCAGTTAACAACTTTTATTCGTAATTGCAACTTGCTTAACTATTAGCCCTTATTTCTGTTCTGCGAATTTTTCCACTAATCGTTTTAGGCAAAACGTCCACAAATTCTACTATACGTGGATATTTATAGGGTGCCGTAATGTTTTTAACATGTTCCTGTATCTCTTTCTTCAGGTGTGCAGCATCCATGGTTTTAAATTGTTCGCCAAGTATAATAGTTGCTTTCACTACCTGCCCGCGCATTTCGTCGGGTACGCCCGTTACAGCACATTCAACCACAGCCGGGTGCGTCATTATGGCGCTTTCTACTTCAAACGGCCCGATTCTGTACCCCGAACTTTTAATAACATCATCAGCACGTCCTACAAACCAAAAATAACCATCTTCATCTCTGTATGCCACATCGCCGGTGTAATATACATCGTTGTGCCATGCTTCATTCGTTAATGTATCGTTGCGGTAATAGCCTTTAAAAAGGCCTACAGGCATATTTTTATCTGTTCGGATAACAATTTGACCCTGCTCGCCCGCTTTAACGCTTATTCCGTTGTTGTCAACCAAATCAATGTCGTAGTGTGGATTGGGCAGTCCCATTGAACCGGGCTTGGGTGTCGTCCATGGCGAAGTGAATATTGTCAGTGTTGTTTCACTTTGCCCGTAGCCTTCTTTTAGCTCAATACCTGTCATTTTTAAAAATTGATCATAAACGGCGGGATTTAGCGCTTCACCTGCAATTGTACAGTATTCCAGCGACGATAAATCGTACTGTGATATATCTTCACGAATCAAAAACCTGAAAACAGTGGGTGGAGCACAAAGCGAAGTGATTTTGTAATCATGAATCATTCGGAGCATATCCGAAGGCGTAAATTTCTCATGATCGTATACAAATACGCAAGCTCCGGCTATCCATTGACCGTAAAGTTTACCCCAAACAGCCTTTAGCCAACCTGTGTCGGCAATTGTTAAGTGAAGACTCCCTTCGTGAAGATTGTGCCAGTAACTTGCCGTTACGATATGCGCCAACGGGTATACATGGTCAAGCATCACCATTTTCGGATTGCCTGTTGTGCCCGATGTGAAACTTATAATTAAGGGGTCATCGTTGGTGTTGGCGTTTTCCACCCGGCTAAAAGGAGCCGCATTTTCAATACCGCCATGAAAGTCATTCCAGCCTTCGGGTACCGAAGGACCCACCGAAACCAGTACTTCAACGGTTGGCGACTCGTTTAATGCACCATTTATGTGATTCAGAATTGTTTCTTCGCCAACAGCCACTATCGCTTTAATATCGGCAGCATTCGCCCGGTAAATAATATCTTTCGATGTAAGTAAGTGTGTAGCCGGAATAATTACCGCCCCGATTTTATGAAGTGCTATTATGGTAAACCAAAATTCGTATCGTCGCTTTAATATTGCCATCACTATATCGCCTTTACCTATACCTAAGCTTTGAAAATAGGAGGCAGTTTTGTCTGAGTATTCTTTTATTTCGGCAAAAGTAAATTCGCGGCATTCTCCTTTATCATTCGTCCAAAGTAAAGCTTTTCGGTTTGGTTCTTTTTGAGCCCATTCGTCTACTATGTCGTAGGCAAAGTTAAATTGTTCGGGTATCTGCAACCGGTAATTTTGTTTGAAATCTTCAAAATCTTTAAAATCTGTTTGAGGGAGAAATCTGTCAATCATAATGCTGTGTTATTAAAAAATAGATGAACAATACAAAGGAATTTAAGATTGTTAAACCGGGCAATAAACTGGGATAATTAATGCGCTTTTTGGGATAAAAACAGCCATTATGGGGTTAACAATATTGATTATAATGGTATTTTATCAGGGAATACAGTTTCTTTACGGTGAAAATCTTGGTTAAAATTACTGCAATTATGTACAAATACAAGCTATCTTTTGTATCTTTGCAGCGCAAAATACAAAATGTGGAGAAATTTGGACTGCTTGCAACCACAAAAA
>JBLIZK010000048.1:0-3900 GCA_048859825.1 Paludibacter sp. | reverse complement strand
GGTTACCGGTTTTCTCAACCAATGCCAACGCAGCATCAATGGCCAGGTAAGCCGAATTACTTTTTGGCGACGATGCCAGATACACGGTTGTTTCGGCTAAAATAATACGCCCCTCAGGCCAGCCAATTTTAGTGAGGGCGTCGAAACAGGAATTGGCACGCAACCATGCATTAGGGTTGGCCAATCCAATGTCTTCGGCCGCTGGTATAACTAACCTGCGGGCAATAAATTTGGGATCTTCACCTCCGGCTATCATACGTGCCAGCCAGTAAATAGCGGCATCGGGGTCGCTACCCCTGATGGATTTGATAAAGGCCGATATAATATCGTAATGCATTTCACCATCTTTATCGTAGGCCATGGGGTTTTGCTGCAATCGCTCGGTAACCACTTCGTTGCTAAAGTGAACCACTTTTTCATTTTCAGAACTTACTACAAGTTCAATGATATTCAGTAGTTTGCGTGCATCTCCACCTGCGTATCTTATCAGCGATTCTGTTTCGTCGAAATGAATTTCGCGTTTTCTGAGTTCGTTATCCGTAGTAATGGCTCGTTGTGCAAGTTCCATAAGGTCGGTACTCTCGAGCGATTTGAGAACATATACCTGGCAGCGGGAGAGGAGTGGAGTGATAACTTCGAACGATGGATTTTCGGTTGTAGCGCCAATAAGCGTAACAGTACCATTCTCAACTGCACCAAGCAACGAATCCTGTTGCGATTTGCTGAAACGGTGTATTTCGTCGATAAAAAGAATTGGATTGCCTCCTTGCGGATTAAAAAAACGGCTTTGTTTGGCTTTTTCAATTACTTCCCGAACGTCTTTTACACCCGAAGTGACTGCACTAAGGGTGTAAAACGGGCGTTCAAGTCGGTTGGCAATAATTTTTGCCAGTGTTGTTTTACCTACACCGGGAGGCCCCCACAATATGAACGAAGCAATGTGCCCCGACTCTATCATTTGTCGGAGTATGGCCTTAGGGCCTACCAAATGTTTTTGACCGATGTATTCATCGAGCGTTTGGGGGCGAAGTCGTTCAGCGAGTGGTTGCATATTTTAGCCTAATGGAGGCAACGTAGAAATGAAAATTAATTAATACTTGGCAATACCGAATAATCTTTTGAATACCTTAAATTTTGGTCGAGATAATTTTCGGTGTACGAAACTTTTACATCGGTAATTTTACCTGCTTTATTTTTAACCAAAGTATACACAGGGTTTACAAAGCCACGGTATGGTGCCAGATTTAAAGTTTTGTAGCGCGCAAGAACCTCGTTGTGAAGCGCTGGTTCAACTTTTACGGCATATGCCTCCACAATTGCTTTGCCAGCATCAAAATCGCCGGTTGAACGAATGCGTTGAATTTCAGTTAACAATTGTCCAAAAAGTGACCGGAGTTTTTCATAATTATTTATAACAATGTAGGTTTTACCATCACGTACTTTCATTTCCACAACATTGTCGGCTTTCCCTTTTTCGTATACCCAGGCCGCAATTAACTGACGGTTACGCATGTGCGCTTCTTCTATGTTTTTGCCGGGCTGAATACGTGTGAGTTGTGTCATCAGTCCATTCATCATAAACTGGTAATATTCAGCTTTGTAAGCTTCGTTGTTTGGGAGTAATCCCAGTTCAACTACTTTTGCATCGGCCATGTAGTAAAGTCCGAACAGGTCGGCGCGGGCTTCTTCAATGGTTGAACCATATGCTTTCAGGGCATCAGGGTCAACACCGGGTAAAAGTTTACCAGAGCCATGTCCCAGACATTCGTGCAAATCGGTATGCAGGTTGTTGGTGAGCGAAGCGTATTTTTTTGCCCGGTCACGTTCTACATCGCTCCACATAAATTCTTCTGAAAAACCATTGCCCAACGATGCCTGGTCGTATGCTTCGGTAATGTTCTCGATGGTAACCGATTTTGAACCGTGTTGGGCACGTATCCAGTTGGCATTTGGTAAATTAATACCAATTGGCGTAGCCGGATAACAATCGCCGGCTAAAATAGCTGCCGTAATAACCTTTGCCGAAACACCTTTTACGGTTTCCTTTTTGAATTGTTTGTCAATCGGAGAATGATCCTCGAACCATTGAGCATTTTTGCTGATAATCTCGGTACGTTTAGTGGCTTCGATGTTTTTGAAATTCACAAGCGATTCCCAACTGGCTTTCATGCCAAGAGGGTCGCCATAAGTTTCGGTAAATCCGTTTACGAAATCAACCTGCGAGGCCAAATCTTCCACCCATTTTATTGAATATAAATCGTAATTGCGTAAATCTCCTGATTTGTAATATTCTATTAATGTGTTTATTACGTCTTTTTGTTTGTCGTTTTCGGCTACGGTAGCAGCCTTTTCGAGCCAATATACGATGCGCTCAATGGCAGCCGAATACATTCCACCTACTTTGTATGTTTTTTCAACAAGTTTACCGTTTTCCTTCACTAATTTGCTGTTCAATCCGTATGAAATGGGGGTTGGGTCGTCGGCTTTTTTCATTTTGGTATAGAAGTTCTCTACTTCGGCCTGCGTAATGCCATCGCCATAGTAGTTGTTGCCTGAAGTTAGAATCAAATCAACACCATCAGCCTGATTTGTTCTCTTTGGATAAATGGTAGGGTCGAACAATACGGGTATTAGTTTTTGCAATAAATCATCTTTCGACTCGCCTGCACCGAGTACGGCCGAAAATTTTTCGGCAGGAATAGATTGAATCACTTCTGCAAAATAGCCGACTGAAAATTCAGGCGCGAATTTATCTTCGGAATAGTGATGATGGATACCGTTTCCCATCCAAACACGTTTCATGAATGTGGTAATCTGACTGAATTCTGCTGAGTTTCTGTCGCCTTTGTAATTCAGATATATTGTTTCGAGGGTACGTCGGATGGTGAGGTTATATTTATTGTTTTGGTCAAATAAAATATCGCGACCCTGTAGTGCGGCTTCGTTCAGATAATAAATCAGTTCTTTTTGTTTCAGACTTAATAATTCGAAGTCGGGGACCCTGTATCGCAATATTTCAACATCCGCAAATTTATCTACTGAATACTTGAAATTAGTAGTTGTTTGGGGTTTTTCTTTTTTTGATGCTCCTGCCATGATTGTTGTCATCATTAATGCAATTAAAAATAGTTTTTTCATGTTTTTAATATTTTACACGAATTAAAACGCGTTTTTTGAAGTGAATGTTTATTGATACAAAGTTAGAAAAAAAACGGAACAAGACATTCTGTTGTGAGATGTATGGTTGTAAATGAATTTTGAAACACTTTTTTTTGAGATTGAATGGCAGTAAAACATTCTTGGAGTCCGAAAATTTATTCAGTATCTTTGCCGGCATGTTATCAGATTTTATTAGTACGCGTATTCTATCCGAACTGCCTTTTGAGCCTACCGAGCAGCAAGCCGGCTTGTTGGTGAAACTGGGTGAATTTTTAATGGCAACGGAAACAGAGAAAGTATTTTTGCTTCGGGGCTATGCCGGGACCGGTAAAACCTCGGTGATAAGTGCTTTAGTGCGTGCAATGAATAGTTTGAAACAGAAAACCATGTTGCTGGCGCCAACAGGGCGAGCTGCCAAAGTGATTTCGGGCTATTCAGGTTTTCCGGCATTTACCATTCACAAGCGCATATACAGGCAAAAAGCCATGGGCGATTTCCGCTTTCAGTTGGCCGATAATTTGTATCAGAACACCTTGTTTATTGTGGATGAAGCCTCAATGATATCGAATACGGGTAGTGATGGCGAATTTGGTTCGGGTCGTTTACTCGACGATTTGGTTGATTTTGTGTATGGTGGCGATGGTTGCAGTTTGCTTTTGTTGGGTGATACAGCTCAGTTGCCTCCAGTTATGCAAGCTCATAGCCCGGCACTCGAACACGACAAACTGGCCGGATATGGCC
>JBLIZK010000047.1:0-2804 GCA_048859825.1 Paludibacter sp. | reverse complement strand
ACACTTTCTGGACGGTGAATGGCGACGGAATTGGAACACCTGCTACTGCAAGTCAATACATTCCACCCATGCAGGCATTCTGGGTACGCACCATCACAGGCGGTGGTAACCTCAACTTTACAAACGACATGCGTGCGCATGCTCCGTGCTCAAATTATTTGTTTAAAGCTCCATCGGCATCGAAAAGCGACCTGCAATTGCTGCGTTTACAGTTAAACAATGGCACCAATACCGACGAGGCTGTAGTTTATTTTAGCAGCAATGCCAGTAATTCTATCGATGCACTGGATGCGCCAAAAATGAGTAACGATGATGCATCAGTTGCGGAAATATTTACCCGTGCAGGAAACAGTCCGTTTGCGATTAATGCTATGAACAGTATTCCTTTGTATAGCGAAATAGCCATCGGCTTTGTACAGGGGAATGCCAATGCCTTCAGTATTCGTGCCAATGAATTAACAAATCTGCCATCGGGTGTAAAAGTGATTTTAAAAGACAAGGCCACTCAAACGGAAACCGACCTTACAGAAGGTGATGTATATCAGTTTGGTGCAGCTTCATACACAGGCGATAGGTTCAGCATTGTTTTTCGTTCGGCTGGTACTACCGGTGTAGAAATGGTCAGCGCAGATAAGCTGGCTGCGTATTGCAATGCGAATAAACAGATAGAGCTTTATTTTGAATCGGTAAATGCTGAAAATGCAATAGTTCAGGTAATTAATGTCGCCGGACAAACTGTCGCAAGTCAAAAGGCTATGGTAGGAACTTCAACCATCAATGCAATTCTTGAGCCGGGTGTTTATATGATAAAAGTGAATCAACTAAGTCGAAAAGTGATTATTAAATAGTGCTTTGAAAAGGATAAACTAATTCAAGAAATTAATTTCAAAAATAAAAATCGAATGAAAAAAGAAAATCAATATAAGCGTGAATATATCCTTCCGGAAATAACTGTTATTGCTTTAGACAATGAAATTTCTTTGTCAATGCAATCATTACAAGAATCTCCCGGGTCGAATGATGTAGATGAAGTTGGTAATAACATCCTTCATCCAGCCAATCCATACAATATGGCTTAATTGCCTGATATACGATAAAAAACACCGCTCCGATAGTTCAGGGCGGTGCTTTTTTTGTTGTGATTTTGCATCCGGCAAACGCTAGAATTCCGCTATTACAGGCTGTCCATCGAGCCAGGCAGCCATGTTAAGCACCAGAAAATTCCAGTTTTGGAATCCTTTATTGAGTACAGGCTCGCCATTGTCGGGCAAATAGTATTCGTGCAAAGCTCCAAAGCGTTCACGTACCTGATTCACGAGTTTTTGAGCCTCAGTGGCGTATGTATTGGCAATATCGGGTTGTTTCAGGCAGTTGGCAATATAGGCCATTGCCTTTAGTTCCTTGTACAAAAGCGCATTCAGGAAAATGGAGCCCGAACTGGCATTCGGACGGTAGAACGTACTCGGATCATTGTCCACACCAATGGCTTCGTCGGTTTCCCAATACATAAGTCCGGTAAGCTTGTGCTGATGAAAGTTCAGGTATTTACTTACAAAAGCCTGAAGGGTATAAAAATCGTCGCGCAACCATTCTGCATCGCCGTTCATTTGCTGAATAATAAATGTAGCATGCTGTGCAAGTGTAGGTTTGTGCATATTGCTTTTCCACGGATTACGGGTTTTCAGCATTTCATCGCGCGAGGGTGCATTGCGTTCAATCCAGATGGGTATCCAACCATCCATTCCACCATAGCTCAATGAATTGAGCACGCATCCCTGCTCGTATTTCAAGGCGTCTTTGCGGTCTTTGTCGGTACCTTTATCGAGTAAAATCTGGCGCAAGGCCACATTGCTCAACCAGGAATCCCAGTCCCACAACATATCCAGGTACTGACTGCTGCCCGGTGCCAAAAACGGGAATTTAAGCGAGCCACCAGCTTCGCGATACATTCCTTTCATTTCGGCATAAATGTGTTTCCTGCAAATTTGTTTGTATTTCACGATATTTTCGGGGTGCGTACAGGCATTTTCAGAAATCTGTGTTTTTAATATATGCAATTATATAAAATTTACTTTGTAGCGAACACTTTTTCCACGTAATCTTTTGCACTGTCAACTGCAATCAGTACACGGTCGTTGCCGGCATTATAGGCCACATCAAGTGCAAAATCAACTTTTTTATTACCATCAAACTCGCCTATGTATTGTACTTCCCCATTTTTTGGGTTAAACCACCAGCATTTCTTTTTGGCTCCGCTTATTTTCGATAAATCAATTTGCATGGTTCGTCCGGTATAATTGTAAACCAATAAATAATCATTACCACGGGTGGCAATCAGGCGGTCGTAACGTTCACCATTAGCTCCCGAAATGATGCTTTGATCGGGTACGCGTTCCAGGAAAGGGAAAGCAAGCATCAACTTTTTGACATATTTCATTTGTACAAAACCCGCATCCTCCATGCAATCGTACCACGCACGTTTAGCGCCGTAGGCCGATGGAATGCCCGGCCGATAAAACTGCATAATGGAATTGTGCCCGTAAGTATGACCGAATGCACCTGCAAAAACCGACCAATAAGCATAACGACGCACGTCATTAGCATTCCATTTTACTTCGTTAAAGTCGTGCAATCCTTGTGGAATGTCTTCGTACGATGGTTCGCCATCCACTACCGGTTTAAGTGGTGTCATTGTATGCGCTTTTTCCACATAACGCCAGTTGTCTTCTTCGGTGTTTTCGGCAATGCTGTAATCGCCATCGCCTTTGCGTTGTCCGTAGCGTCGATGACCACTCTGATACATG
>JBLIZK010000046.1:0-8122 GCA_048859825.1 Paludibacter sp. | reverse complement strand
AACCGGAGCCTGTACACATTGCAAATGCATTATTTGATTTTTTCACCAACAAACGTTCGGCCGAATTTACCGAAAATTTAAAAACTGAAAAACAAAAATATGCCTGGTCAAAAATGACATCGGCAATTTATAATTTGAATTTATAGTTAATTCCACTTCGTTGTTGTTAATAGTTATTCGGTTCCACTTTTGTAATTTGCCCTTCGGGCGATAATTAGCAGAGTAGAACCATCAATCCAAAACGCGAAGTAAAGCCCATGCGGCAAATAACGTGCTCAGCACAAATAACAGAACAAAAAACATGGCAAACGACGTAGTAGAAACCCCGTTAATGAAACAGTACTTCGAAATCAAGGCGAAACACCCTGATGCAGTTTTACTGTTCCGTTGTGGCGATTTTTACGAAACTTTTTTACAGGATGCAGTAGATGCATCCGAAATACTTGGCATCACCCTAACACGCCGTGCCAACGGCTCTGCTAAAACGGTAGAGCTAGCCGGCTTTCCGCATCACGCTCTCGATACTTATTTACCCAAATTGGTACGTGCCGGAAAACGCGTGGCCATTTGCGATCAACTCGAAGACCCTAAACTCACCAAAAAATTAGTTAAACGCGGTGTTACCGAATTGGTTACACCGGGTGTATCGTACAGCGATACTACGCTGAACCACAAAGAAAACAACTTTTTGGCCAGCGTATACATGAATAAAACACGTGTGGGAGTGTCGTTTCTTGACATCTCGACCGGCGAGTTTCTGGTGGCCGAGGGAACCGGTGAATACATCGACAAACTTCTAAACAGTTTCAGCCCCAAAGAAGTATTGTTCGACCGTGGTAAACGAAAAGATTTTGAAGCATTATTCGGCACCAAATTTTTCACATATGCACTCGAAGATTGGGCTTTCACGCCCGATTCGGCCAACGAACGACTGCTTAAACACTTCGAAACGAAAAATCTGAAAGGCTTTGGTGTGGAAAATTTACCCAATGCCATAGTGGCTGCGGGCTCTATCTTGCACTATCTGGATTTAACACACCATCAGCAAACAGGACACATCACGCAACTGTCGCGCATTGAAGAAGATCGTTACGTGTGGCTCGACCGCTTTACAGTACGTAATCTGGAACTTTATGGTTCAATCAATGAAGGCGCACGCACATTGGTGGATATTCTGGATAAAACCATCAGTCCGATGGGTGCCCGACTGCTGAAACGCTGGATTGCCTTTCCGCTAAAAGATGTAAAACCAATTACCGAGCGTCAGAGTGTAGTAGAGCATTTTTTCCGCCATCCCGATTTAAAACAATTGCTTGAACAAAACATAGCGCTCATAGGCGACCTCGAACGAATTATTTCGAAAGTGGCTGTGGGACGTATCAATCCGCGTGAGGTGGTACAACTCAAAGTGGCACTCAAAGCTATTGAACCTATAAAAGCCGCTTGTACTGAATCTGAAAACGAGTCGCTTCAGAAAATTGCCGATCAGCTGAATGCCTGCCATCTGATAGCTGAAAAAATTGAACACGAAATAAACAACGACCCTCCCACACTGATCAACCGGGGTGGCATTATCCGTCAGGGTATACATCCGGATTTGGATGAGCTGCGCATGCTGGCCCATTCGGGCAAGGAATTTTTGCAGCGTATACAGGAACGTGAAAGTGAAAGCACTGGTATTCCGAGTTTGAAGATAAGCTTCAACAATGTGTTTGGCTATTATATTGAAGTACGTAATACGCACAAAGACAAAGTACCCGAAACCTGGATACGTAAACAAACACTGGTAAATGCCGAGCGATACATTACCCAGGAACTAAAAGAATAAGAAGAGAAAATTCTGGGTGCAGAGGAAAAAATTCTTGCCATTGAAACCCGCCTTTTCAATGAACTGGTCATTGCGCTGATGGATTACATTCCGGCAATTCAACTGAATTCCAATTTGATAGCACAACTCGATTGCCTGCTATCCTTTGCCAGAGTATCAGCCGAAAATAAATATGTACGTCCTGAGCTTACCGACGATAATGTACTGGATATTAAACAGGGACGACATCCGGTAATTGAAAAACAACTGGCTGTAGGCGATGCTTATATTGCTAACGATGTGTATCTGGACAATGAATCGCAACAGATTATCATTATAACCGGGCCCAATATGGCCGGTAAATCGGCACTACTGCGCCAAACGGCGCTTATTACGCTGATGGCTCAGATAGGCTGTTTTGTACCCGTTGAAAGTGCCCGAATTGGTGTGGTAGATAAGATATTTACCCGTGTAGGAGCAAGTGATAACATTTCGCAGGGCGAATCGACCTTTATGGTGGAGATGAACGAGGCTGCCAGTATTCTGAATAATCTTTCGAACCGAAGCCTGATATTGTTTGACGAGTTAGGACGGGGTACAAGTACTTACGATGGTATTTCTATTGCCTGGGCAATAGTGGAATACATCCACGAACACCCGAACTGCAAAGCCAAAACACTGTTTGCAACCCATTACCATGAGTTAAATGAGATGGAAAAATCGTTTAACCGGATTAAGAATTACAATGTTTCGGTAAAAGAAATTGATAAAAAAATTATTTTCCTGCGTAAACTTGTAAAGGGTGGTAGCGAGCATAGCTTTGGTATACATGTGGCTAAAATGGCTGGTATGCCAATGAGTATTGTAAAACGTTCGGAACAAATTCTGAAAGATTTAGAATCGGAAAACCGTCAAACAGGCGTTTCGAAGCCAATTGGTGAAATTGCCGAACATCGTGAAGGACTCCAGCTTAGCTTTTTTCAACTCGACGACCCTGTGCTGGAACAAATACGCGATGAAATAAAAAATCTGGACATTAACAACCTGACACCTGTTGAAGCCCTGAATAAACTGAATGAAATTAAGCGGATTATTAAGGGAAAGTGAGTGGTTGAGCGTTGAGTATTGAGTATTGAGTTCTGAGTGTTGAGTTTGGGTGGAATAAGCCGGTATGGCTTACACTTCAATAGCCATGGGCGAAACCATGGTACGAACGAAAAAATGCTTCCAGAACCCCAAAGGGGCTGAATGTAAGAATGATTGCTATACTTTATAAAGAATGACACAGAAACCTGAAATCAAATTGTTTGATGAAAAGTTGGTTCGTACCATATGGGACGACGAACAGGAAAAATGGTATTTTTCGGTAGTGGATGTTGTTGAAGTACTCACTGATACAGACAGACCTCGAAAATACTGGAGCGATATAAAAAAGAAATTACAAAAAGAAGGAAGTGAGTTGTCCGATAAAATCGGACAACTGAAAATGAGATCAGCTGACGGAAAAATGTATTTAACCGATGTACTGGATACAGAGCAGCTTTTTCGTTTCATTCAATCAGTACCTTCACCGAAAGCTGAACCGTTCAAACTGTGGCTGGCGCAAATTGCCAAAGAACGTTTGGATGAGATGCAGGATCCGGAACTGACAATTGACCGCGCACTGCTTCAATACAAGCAATTAGGCTATTCGGACAGTTGGATTAACCAACGACTGAAAAGTATTGAAATCCGTAAAGACCTGACCGACGAATGGAAACATCGTGGTTTGGAGGAAGGATTGCATTTTGCCACTTTAACCGATATAATTTACAAAACATGGGCAGATAAATCGGCAAAAGAATACAAACAATTCAAAGGTTTAAAAAAAGAAAACCTACGTGACAACATGACAAATACCGAGCTGGTTTTAAACATGTTAGCGGAATTATCAACAAAAGAAATATCGGAAGCAAAGCAACCTGAAACAATGAGTGAGCATATCCAGATTGCACATCAGGGTGGTTCAGTGGCCCGAAATGCACGCAAAGAGCTTGAAAAGCAAACCGGTAAATCGGCAATTTCGCCTCTTAACGCAAAACAAGTATTAGAAAGCGGGAAAAACAATCAAATAGAAATAACAGAATAATAAACAATACAAATGAAAATCAAATCGTTACTGGCATTATTGCTACTAAGCTTAATAGCCATGGCACAGGAAAAAATTATGTTGTACCCCGAAGGGGCTACAGATTGCAACGAACTAACTGTACCCGAAAGCTACAGAGACCCTGAATTTATTGTAAACATCAGTCAACCTCGTATGCTGGCTTTTCCGGCTGCGAAAGAAAAAGCCAACGGCACAGCAGTACTTATTTGCCCGGGCGGTGGCTACAGCGGCGTATCGCAAATAAAAGAAGGCGAAGAATTTGCCCGCTGGTTCAACGAAATGGGTATTTCGGCCTTTGTACTTTACTACCGTATGCCCAACGGACACACTGAAATTCCGCTGAGAGATGCACAGAAAGCAATGTCGATTATTCGTGAACGAGCCAAAGAGTGGAATATAAAAAAATCGAGAATAGGTATAATGGGCTTTTCGGCAGGCGGACACCTGGCCTCAACAGTGGGCACGCACTTTAAAAACAAAGCCGAACGTCCGGCTTTTATGATACTGGGATATCCGGTGGTAACGATGGACGCAAAACTGACACACGGAGGCTCACGCACCAATTTACTGGGTAAAAACCCAACAGAAGAAATGGTGAAACGCTACTCGAACGAACTTCAGGTAACAAAAAAAACGCCTCCCACATTTATTGTTCATGCCAAGGACGATGGTGCAGTACCTATTGCCAACAGCGAAAACCTGGCGAAAGCACTTGAGGCCAACAATGTGCCCGTAAAACTTGTTGTATACGACAAAGGCGGACATGGCTTTGGGATGCGACGTAAGGACATTCCGGTGAAAGAATGGCCCGAAGAACTCAGAAAGTGGATGAGGGAAATGAAGTTTTGAGACGCTCGAAGGCTGCCAGGTTGCACTGAGCGCCAGGGATTGAAGCGGCGTGCCGGACGCGAAGCGGACGGTACAAGAGTGGAAAGCCCGGCCCGAAGGGAGGCGCCCAAAAAAAATAAATAAATTTGAATTACATAACTTTATCAACCCATATGAACTACACTAACGATGCTGTGGCGCTGCTGAGCGATATGATTACCGTTGAATCGTTTAGCCGCGAAGAGAGAAATGTGGCTGATATGCTGCAACGCTACCTGGAGGAGCGGGGATATATTGTTTCGCGTAGTGGGAATAATATATGGCTGATGAGCCCCGGTTTCGACCCCGAGCGGCCAACTCTGCTGCTTAACTCGCACATCGACACCGTGAAACCGGTAGCCGGCTGGGTGCGCCATCCGTTTACTCCGGTAATTGAAAATGGCAAAATGTACGGTTTGGGTAGCAACGATGCGGGTGCCAGCGTGGTGAGTTTATTGCATGCGTTTATGTGGCTTTCGGCCCAACCACAAAGTTATAATCTGATTTTTGCGGCAACGGCCGAAGAAGAAGTATCGGGGAAAAACGGTATTGAGAGTTTACTGCGCGAGTTGCCCAAAATTGATTTTGCCATAGTGGGCGAGCCTACCGAAATGCATGCTGCTGTGGCCGAAAAAGGTTTGATGGTGCTGGACTGCACCGTGTACGGAAAAGCCGGACATGCGGCACGCAACGAAGGCGAAAATGCCATTTATAAAGCCCTGACGGATATTGAGTGGTTCAGGACTCATAAGTTTGACAAAGTATCGGAGCTGCTTGGTCCTGTAAAAATGTCGGTAACGCAAATAAGTGCCGGCACTCAGCACAATGTGGTGCCCGATAAATGCAGCTACGTGGTGGATGTTCGCAGCAATGAGCTTTATACGAACAATGAACTGCTTTCGCTCATCCGTCAGCAGGTAAAGGCCGAAGTAGAGGCGCGTTCCACCCGCCTGAGCTCTACGGCTACCCCGCTTCAGCATCCGGTAGTGAAACAGGCCCGCTCACTGAACCGAACGATATTTGGCTCGCCCACCCTATCGGACCAGGCCCTGATGCCTTTTGCAAGCCTGAAAATGGGTCCGGGACATTCGTCGCGCTCACATACCGCCGACGAATTTATTCATATACACGAAATAGAAGAAGCAATTGATATTTATATACGGCTATTAGACGGACTTGATATACGGTTTTAACATTTAAGTATTGTTAAAATAAGGCATATTTTAGGACTATAAATTCAAAAACAAGCCAGCCAACTTATAAAATATGTTATAAAACACATTTTTTGGATTGTTTTTGACCAAAACACTTGCAAGATATTGAAATCTGCCTTATCTTTGTATCGTGATTTTTTCATAGTATTAGATTTAAGGTTAACAAAAAGATTGGTAGATAGTCGTGAGACTAAGCTACCATTCGTCTTTTATAGGGGTACTATTCCTGAATCTGCTTATTTCGAAAGTGCACGGATAATTATTTTTTACACACCAGAATGCTCAACTCGAACAATATATACAACGGAAGCGCCATAACAAGCATAGTAAAAGGATCGGTGGTAGGTGTAATAAGGGCCGAAATTATCAGAATAGGCACTATGGCTATATTACGGCCCGAACGTAGGGTAGTGCGTTTAAGCACGCCCATTTTCGATAAAAAATAGGCAAGCACCGGCATCTCGAACATAATGCCCATAGAAAATACCAGAATATAAAACGCGCTCAGATACGACTGTAAAGTAATTTGGTTTGGTATTAATGCCGACACCTCATAAGTACCCAAAAAACGAACTGTAAGCGGAAAAATCACAAAGTAACTAACCATAGCACCCATATAAAACAAGGCCGAGGAGAAAACAAAAAGCAACGCTACCGGCTTATTTTCAGTCGTATATAGTGCAGGCGAAACAAAGCGCCAAATTTCGAACAATATGTAAGGTATTGAAAGCAGCAGGGCAAACGATACAGAAACACCCAAATGCGCCATTAACTGGCCGGCTAAATTAATATTTATAAGCTGCAACTTAAACTCGCCGGGATATATTTCGGGCAACTGCCAGTATACCGACAGTTGCCGTAATACCTGATAAAATACAAAATCAGAATTTGTGGCAGCTAAAATTACCTTGTCGAAAAGAAAATCCTTTATCGAGAATAGTACGCCAAATGACAACGAAACCACACCCAGCGTACGAAACAACGCCCAGCGTAGCGACTCCAAATGCTCCCAAAATGAATAGGTGTTGAGCGTTGTTTTATCGTATTCGTGGTTCACCAATAGCGTATGTTTAAATTATTTCTTAGTATCTTCTTTTACACTTTCCTCTATATCCTTTACGCCCTTTTTAAACTCGCTTACGCCTTTGCCTAAACCGCGCATGAGTTCGGGTATTTTTTTACCGCCAAAGAGCAATAAAATTGCCAAAGCAATTAATATAATTTCGGGCATGCCCAGCGCAAATAGAATAATTAGTGTTTGCATAATGTGTTTATAAATTTATTTTTTATTTGATAGTTATCGGGAGACTTAAATTTTGTCATATCTGTTTCGCCTTAATTAAATAATTGTTACTTTAAACATGCCAGCCAGTGTTTACGTGCCGCTTTACGGTGAGGCCGGCTTCCCACCGGACGAAGTGAAAGGTTCGCCCAGCGATAGCGCATTGCTTAACAAACTACGGCGAGCAGGTAAAATGTTTTGTTCAATAGTTTGTCTCCAAATTGAGTTTCAATACGATTAATGGATTTTGCCATTCTTGTTTCTAAACCTTTACCTACATACATTTTACCACTCTCAAATTCAAGGAAATATGCTCCACTCTCTTTCGCTACTTTTTGTGCGCCACCTTTCCCTGCAAACTCCACTCCTCCTTTTACAGCTTGTAAAGCCATTTGAGCAGGAGCAGGTCGACTATTTACCTTTGGAATAGCCTGATATAAATCCTCATTTCGTCACCTGATTGTTTTTACCAAAATACAATAAAAAATTCTGATAATCTGAAAATTAACTTATGGCTTGTAAATGATCTTATAATTCAATTTTTCCAACTCTTTATATGTATATCTAATTTTCTTTTCATACAATTGCCTCATAACTATTTCTTCCCAACTGTGATCTTTAAGAGTAGCCTCTTTGATAAAAAAGAAATTTCCATAATCTTTATCTGGATAAGGAATCCACTTTTTTGAAGAAATACTACTTTCACGCAAAAACGAATATGAATGTGGATTTACTCTGTAATCTGGAGATCTGAGTGAATCTTGAAACTGATTGATTCCATTATTTTGTTTTAGAAATAATTC
>JBLIZK010000045.1:0-6219 GCA_048859825.1 Paludibacter sp. | reverse complement strand
TCATATTACAGATATCAGAGAATTTCAAATGATATCGGCAAACGGGGAATTGTGAATAGTGAGCAGTTTGGAGTGCGGGGTGTCAATGACTTCATTCGCTTCAATTTAGATATTTAAAAATTTGAAGATGAGGAGATGCATCAGGAGCACCGTAGGTGTGACATCTTTGTAGTAAATACAGATAAACATGGAAAAGGAACGATACGAGCGTCCGCTGATTCAGAAAATGAATACCGGACTGATGAACAAATTTGGCACAAAAACTGAAAACGAAGTACTGAGTACCATCGATGGTATACCGGTGAAAGGCCTTATGCAGCAATATGGTTCGCCGCTTTTTGTGCTTTCGGAACGCAGGATACGACGTAATATGCTGAATGCGAGGCGAATTTTTGGAACTCGCTATCCAAAGGTGCAGTTTGCCTGGTCGTACAAAACAAACTACCTTAATGCGGTATGTCGGATTTTTCATCAGGAGGGCTCGTGGGCCGAAGTAGTATCGGGATTTGAGTACGACAAAGCATTGTACAACAATGTACCGGGCGATAAAATAATCTTCAACGGACCTGATAAAACAGACAGCGATCTGATAAAAGCGGCCCGCAATAACTCATTGATACACATTGACCATTACGATGAATTGTACACATTGATTCGTTTAAGCGAAGAACATGGACTCAAACCGCGTGTGGCTATTCGTGTAAATATGGACACGGGGATTTATCCTAAATGGGACCGCTTTGGGTTTAACTTCGAAAACGGACAAGCCTGGAATGCACTAACACGTATAGTGAATTCAGGTATTTTACAACTGGCTGGCATACACTGCCACATCGGCACTTTTATGCTTTCCACGGAGAGCTATGGCATAGCTGCCCGCAACCTTTGCGAACTGGCCTGGGGAATGAAAGAACGCTACGGAGTGCTGGTGGAATACCTCGATTTGGGCGGAGGTTTTCCATCGACAAACACACTGAAAGGAGCCTACCTGCCCGGAACTGATACGGTACCCTCGCTCGACCAGTTTGCCGATGCCATTACCGATGTAATCATCGGGTATGGCTTCCGTCAGGAGGAATTGCCTACATTAATCCTGGAATCGGGACGCGCATTAATCGACGCTGCAGGCTACCTGCTCACCACCGTACTGGCCACCAAACGCCTATCGGACGGACGTAGAGCCACCATTCTGGATGCCGGCATAAACACACTCTTCACCTCGTTTTGGTACGAACACAAAATAAATCCGGTGCAACAATTGGGCAGTCAGACCGAAGAAACGGTACTGTACGGGCCACTTTGCATGAATATAGATGTGGTACGCGAAAGTGTGGTGATGCCTGTACTCGAAAAAGGAAATCAGCTGGTAATACAGCAGGTGGGCGCCTACAATATGACACAATGGATGCAGTTCATTACCATGCGCCCCAATGTGGTACTTATAGATAGCGAAAACAATACGCATATAATCCGCAAAGCAGAAACAATGGAATACCTTCAGGAGCCGGAGCAATTGCCGGAACATTTAAGCTAAGAAGTTTTGGTTGGAGATTTGAGAAATGAAAGAACGATTGGACCTCACCCCCAACCCCTCTCCTTGAGGAGAGGGGCTTAGAGAAGAAGGTCTGCAAAATATTTGAACTGTAGGTTGAACATAAATTTAATGACAAAACAAACACTTCATATCATCCGTAACACACTGCTTCCGGGTATACTGAACAGTTATTCAATTATTTTCTTTTTGAATAACCGTTTTTTTGCGGTGGTACTTATGCTCACCAGTTTTTTTAATTTCTATGCCGGATTGAGTGGATTAATGGCTGTGGTTATCGCATTGATAGTAGGAAAATGGATGCACCTCGACGATACTACGCTTCGAAAAGGTATTTATAGCTTCAACGCTCTGCTAACCGGACTGGGCATGGGTACATTTTTCGACCCCGGAATTGTATTCTATAGTTTGCTACTGGTAGTGACAGTATTTTGTTTGTTGTTTTCGGTAGGATTGAGTGGCTGGCTTAATAAATACAATTTACCGCAACTGAGTATCCCTTTTGTTATCTCATTCTGGTTCCTGCTTCTGCCGGCAGCTCAGTTCGAAAACCTGGGGCTTACGCAGCGTAACATTTACTGGATGAACGAGATGTATGCCATTGGAGGCAGCCCCTTGTTGCAATTATTTCAAACAATAGATGCATTGCCCCTCCATCAAATGGTCGATTTATACCTGCGGTCGCTTAGTTCGGTGGTTTTCCAGAGTAACCTGATTACAGGCTTCTTAATAGCAATAGCATTGCTGGCAGGCTCACGAATCCTGTTCTCTTTATCAGTTGTTGGGTTTTTATCGGCCTATTTATTTGCACTATTTACCGGAAGTGAAGCTGCCAGTATGACCTATTACAATATAGGCGCTAACTACATGATGGTAGCTTTTGCCATCGGTGGCTTTTTTATTATTCCCTCCAAACATTCTTATTTATGGACCATCTTTTTGGTTCCACTCACATCGCTTATACTGTTGTTTTTCAATAAAATGCTGGCTCCGGTGCAGTTGCCTGTTTTTTCGTTGCCATTCTCGGTGACGGTAATTTTGTTTTTATTTTTTCTGCAACAACGTGTACGTCCTAACGGATTGGTTTTTACACCTTACCAACATTACTCGCCCGAAGAGAATTTGTATACTTTCAGAACCAATTCCGAGCGGTTTTCGCGATTTATGTATAAAAGTTTGCAGCTTCCCTTTTGGGGCGAATGGACTGTATGGCAGGGTTACGATGGGGAATATACACATCTGGGCGAATGGGGAAAAGCGCTCGACTTTGTAGTAAAAGATACACAAGGAAGCACATACAGAGCTAAGGGCTATGCGTGTGAGGATTATTATTGCTATAAAAAACCGGTAGTGGCTGTGGCCGACGGTGTGGTGGAAGTAGTAACCGATAATATTGACGACAATGAACCAGGAAAAATAAACACACAAAACAACTGGGGAAACAGTATCGTCATAAATCATTACAACGGGTTATATTCACAGGTATCGCACCTTAAAAAAGGTTCGGCCAGGGTAAAACCGGGCGATACGGTAAAAGCCGGCGATATAATAGGGCTGTGCGGCAACTCCGGACGTTCGCCCGAGCCACACTTGCATTTCCAGTTACAGCTACATGCTTACACAGGCGCTAAAACCTATACTTATCCCATTGCATATTATTATACGCGAAACGATACCACCGAACAATTGCAGCAGTTTTCGGTACCGGCAGAGAATGAGAACATTCGTAATATTCAGGTAAACAAACTATTGGCAGATGCATTTAATATTTTACCGGACAAAAGTTTTGTATTTGAATACATATCCGACGGGAAAAACCAACGCGAAAACTGGAATGCCTACACCGATGCCTACAACAATAAGTATTTACATTGCCCCGAAACAGGCGATGTAGCCTATTATGTGTTCGATGGTAAGATGTTTTATTTCACAAGCTATTACGGCCATAAAAATTCACTGCTTTATTATTTCTTTTTAAGTGCTTATAAAGTATTTTTATCAACCGAAAGCGTATTTTCAATAACAGATAGTTTACCTTTGCCCTATGTAAGTAACAAAAAATGGCTGATATGGCTGAATGACTTTATATCGCCATTTACTCAGGTGGTAGAAGCAAAATACAGGTCAGAAACCACACAGACATCAACATCGCAACATGATACAGCCGGAATCAAATCGGACATACAAATACATTATGCCGGAAATAAGCAATTTTTTGTGCAGAGTAGTATTGTAGTAACAACAGTAGGAATACACGAAATTAATATCAAAACAAACAGTAAAGAGATAACTGCAAAATGCGTAAGTCAGCAATAATTATATTGTTAAATATGCTAATTTTCACAAGTGGAAAATCGCAGGAATATACTCCTCAGTTAGTCGATTCCATTACGTACAGGCATTACATCAACGGCTCGTGGGATTCGTTGATTTCCGTTTGTCGTACTGTGTACAAAACGACCGATATCGATTTCATGTTTCTGCGCCAACGCCTGGGTTATGCTTATTTTATGAAACAGAATTATGCATTATCAAAATACCACTACGAACGTTCGCTCCGGTTCGATGCATCCGACGCCACATCAGTATATTATTTATATCTGAACGGATTGTACAGCGGCGACGATGGCTATGCCCGCTTTTATGCCCGTAAACTGGATAAAACGACACAAAAAACCGAAAATCTACACGCTTTCAGGATATTAAACCTGATGGATGCAGAGTATAATTTCAAAATGGGTAGTGAGCTGTACGAACGTTCGTCGACCCATTATATGCGACTTGGGCTCGGTACGCAACCCGGTTACCGGTTTTCACTCTATCAGTCGGTATCGGACTTTAAACAACAATTTTATCGCATACTAAACGTAAAACAACAAAGCTATTTCGCAATGCTTACATATAAGCTCAAGGCAAATTTAAGCCTTTCGGCAGGTGTACATTTTATTAAAACCGGCTTAAACGATACAGCCAGCTATAATTCCACTCTTTTATTAGCCAAATTGGCCTATGGTAAGCACCGTTTCGATGGTTCGTTGCAAGGCTCAGTGTACAAAACCACTACAGAAACTACCGCACAAGTTACCCTGCACGGCGGTATAAGCCTGCCTGAAATAAAGCACCTTTACCTATACGCTGATTTCAGTTCGCTAAAATATAACGCTGAAGCCAATTTTGTAACGAAGTTGGGGCTGGGACTTGCGCCATTTAACCGCACATGGATTGATTTAAATGTGGTGAACGGTAAACAGCTTAACTTTATTGACTTCAATGGACTCTATGTTTATAATTCAACCGATTATCTGCAACTAAAAAGCAGTGCATCCTTGTATTATTATCTGAATAAAAACATTACACTGGTTACCAATTATATTCTCGAAAAACGAACAGCTGCTGACTTCAGCACAAGCAATACCTATTATCAACATTCAATTACCGGAGGTTTTATATGGAAATTCTGAAACGTATAGCTAGTATTTTGGTGTTTGCATTTATTGTAACGATGGCCAATGCCCAAACATCCCGTCAAAATGTATTTGCCAAAAGTTACGATTTTGAAAAAGCTGGCAATTACAATGCCGCAATAAAAGAGCTTACCGTACTTTACAAAGCCGACGATTATTTTGTGAATCTGCGTATGGGATGGCTATGCTATCTGGCAAAACAGTATAACAAATCCATCAGTTATTACGAAAAAGCCATCGCACTAAAAACATACGCCATAGAGGCTAAATTCGGGTTGATAAAACCATTGAGCGCCATTGAAAGCTGGGACAAGGTAAAAGTACAATACCACGAAATACTGAAAATAGACCCTCAGAATACCGTAGCCAATTACTGGCTGGGAGTCATCTATTATAACCGCAAAGATTATCCGAATGCCAATAAGTTATTCGAAAAAGTGGTAAACCTTTATCCGCTCGATTACGACTCGGTTATAATGCTGGCCTGGACAAAACTCCGACTTGGCAAAACCGGCGAAGCAAAAGTATTGTTTAACCATGCACTTACATTACGTCCAAACGATAAATCGTCGCTCGAAGGATTGGGGCTGATAAAATAAGCTAATTATTGGCACCATTTGGGTGTAGCGTCGAGCACTTTTTTGTGTATCGGGCAGTCAGCATCGTGCGCACCCGGCAAATAACCGATACTCATCAGAAACTCGTTCACTATTTCGCCACCTGTAAAACGAAACGTTTTTTTAAAGAGTTTCACCCATTCAGCTTTTGTAAGCGGGTGATGATGCTCCAACCATTTTTCGAACGACCCATACTGCATTTGCAATTCCACGATGGATTTGGCATTCTCAATGGCTGCATTTATTTTCAGGCGGTTACGAATTATGCCCGCATCGGCTAACAATCGCTCACGGTCGGTTTCGGTATAGGCTGCCACTGTTTTAATATCGAAATTACTATAAGCCAATCTGAATGCAGGTTCTTTCTTCAGAATTGTTTCCCAACTGAGGCCGGCCTGATTGATTTCGAGAATTAATCTGCCAAAAAGTTCGTTATCGTTGTGAATAGGAAAACCATAGTGATTATCGTGGTAATTTTTATGCAACTGACGGCGTTCACTATCAGGAGCAGTTTCGATATAAGTGCAATACGACATAGTGTTCTTTTATTTTGCTAAACAAAAGTAATAAAGCTATGTTCAGATAC
>JBLIZK010000044.1:0-2963 GCA_048859825.1 Paludibacter sp. | reverse complement strand
ATAGAACTAAAAGGACAGGATGCTGCTGCACTTTACGAACAATATATTGTAAAAGAATTGGTTGTAAATGCAAAAGCCGAAATTATTTCGGAGAAAAAAGGCGATGCTTTTGTGATTGACATCATTAAAGAAGGTGCTAAACCTCTTGAAGAACGCAAGTTGCCAGTATATGTGGCACAGCTAAATGGTGAAACAAAATACATTATTCCGGTACGTGGTGCAGGACTTTGGGGCCCGATTTGGGGATACATAGCCCTGAACAGCGATAAAAACACAGTATTCGGTACTTATTATTCGCATGCCAGTGAAACACCCGGTTTAGGTGCTGAAATTACGCAGCCCTTTTTTCAGGATGCATTTATTGGCAAACATATTCTGAATGCCGAGAAAGCCTTTGTTTCAATCGGTATCATGAAAAAAGGACAGGTTGACGATAACCGCGAGCAAATAGATGCTATTTCGGGAAGTACCATCACCAGTAAAGGTGTTGAGAAAATGCTCGAAAACAGCATGAAACAGTACGAACTATTTTTTAAACAATAAGGAGGAACCGAAAAATGGGTAAATTATTATCAGAAAAAACAAAACAGGTTTTCCTGGGTCCTTTGGGCAAAAATAACCCTGTAACCGTTCAGGTATTGGGTATTTGTTCAGCTTTGGCTGTAACAGCTAAACTTGAACCGGCATTGGTAATGGGTATTTCGGTAACTATTATTGTAGCTTTTGCCAACGTAATTATATCGTTATTACGCAATACAATTCCTAACCGCATACGTATTATTGTTCAGTTGGTGGTTGTAGCTGCTCTGGTTACCATTGTAAGTGAGATTCTGAAAGCATATGCATACGACGTAAGTGTTCAATTATCAGTTTACATTGGTTTGATTATTACCAACTGTATTCTGATGGGTCGATTGGAAGCTTTTGCTATGGGTAACAAACCATGGGAATCGTTTATCGACGGTTTGGGTAACGGATTTGGATATGCATGGATATTGGTAGCAGTTGCATTTTTCCGCGAATTATTTGGTTCGGGCACATTATTAGGATTTAAGGTAATTCCACAGGCTTTATACGATGCCGGCTATGTAAACAATGGTCTTATGATTCTGCCTCCTATGGCATTAATTCTTGTAGCTTGTATTATCTGGATTCAGCGTGCACGCAACAAAGACTTACAGGAAAACTAAGAACCCCTTATTCAGAGATATATTATTATTAATACAATGAAGTACTCTTTTCTCCCTTTATGGAGTTAGGGGTGATAATAAAAAAAATATGGAAAACATAGCCAGTATATTTGTAAAGTCGATATTTGTCGACAATATGATTTTTGCTTTTTTCCTTGGTATGTGTTCATACCTTGCCGTTTCGAAAAAAGTCAGCACATCGTTAGGACTGGGTATTGCCGTAATATTCGTATTGGGTATTACTTTGCCGGTTAACTACTTACTTGAGAATTATGTATTAAAAGAAGGTGCATTAGCATGGTTAGGCGACGATTTTAAGACGCTTGACTTAAGTTACCTTGCTTTTATTCTCTTTATTGCTGTAATCGCAGCCATCACACAGTTGGTTGAAATGATTGTAGAGAAATTTACTCCGGGTTTATATGCCACATTGGGTATATTTTTGCCATTAATTGCTGTTAACTGTGCCATCATGGGTGGTTCACTGTTTATGCAACAAAAACAGTTCGCAACACTTGGCGAAGCAACATCGTATGCACTCGGTTCGGGTGTGGGATGGTTATTAGCCATTGTAGGTTTAGCTGCCATTCGCGAAAAAATGGAATACTCCGATGTACCGGCTCCTTTGCGTGGTTTGGGTATTACCTTTATTACCGTAGCCTTAATGGGTATAGCATTTATGGCGTTCTCAGGATTAAAAATTCAATTTTAAAAAACGGAATAATTAAATCAAATCATGATTTTAGCAATAAATACAACAATGATTTTAACCAGTTTAGCAGTGTTCTTGCTGGTTATATTGTTACTCGTTATATTGTTGATTGTGGCCAAACGCTACCTGGTAGCATCGGGCGATGTAACAATCACCATTAACGGCGAACGAAAAGTAGTGGCCGAAGCCGGAAGCACATTACTAAACACTTTATCAACTCAAAGTATCTTTCTTCCATCGGCTTGCGGTGGAGGTGGTTCATGCGCTCAATGTAAATGTCAGGTACTCGATGGTGGTGGCGAAATTCTTCCTACAGAAACCGTACACTTCTCGCGCAAGGAAATTAAAGACAACTGGCGTTTGGGTTGTCAGGTAAAGGTTAAAAACGATATGTCCATACACATGGAAGAATCTATTCTGGGTGTAAAGAAATGGGAATGCGAAGTGGTTTCGAACCGCAATGTGGCTACATTTATTAAGGAATTTATCGTAAAACTGCCTGAAGGCGAAAAACTAAACTTTACATCGGGTGGATATATTCAGATTGATATACCTAAATACGATTTAAAATTCAGCGATTTTGCAATTGAAGAGCAATTCCGTGGCGATTGGGATAAATTTAAAATGTGGGATTTGGCTTGCAAAAACGAAGAAGAAACCATTCGTGCTTACTCTATGGCTAACTACCCTGCCGAAGGTGACATCGTTATGCTTAACGTACGTATTGCCACTCCACCATGGGACAGAAATGCAAACAGCTGGATGAATGTAAAACCGGGTATTTCATCGTCGTATATTTTCAACCTGAAACCGGGCGACAAAGTAATGGTATCGGGTCCGTTTGGCGAGTTCTTCCCTATTCTGGACTCAAAACGCGAGATGCTTTACGTGGGTGGTGGTGCTGGTATGGCTCCTCTCCGTTCACACACATTGCATTTACTGAATACTCTGAGAATTACCGACCGTAAAATCACTTACTGGTATGGTGCCCGTTCGAAAAAAGAAATCTTCTACGAAGAGGATTTCCGCAAACTGGAAGCTGAATTCCCTAACTTCACTTT
>JBLIZK010000043.1:0-4843 GCA_048859825.1 Paludibacter sp. | reverse complement strand
AAGGTGGAGCTTATTCGGTGATGTGTGCCTACCAGCGTTTACGAGGGATTCCTTGTTGCGGTAGCCAATTTCTCGAAAATATTTTACGTAATAACTGGGATTTTCAGGGGTATATCGTGTCGGATTGTGGTGCTATTCAGGATTTTTATGAAAAAAAGGCACACAATATGGTAGCTACGCCCGAAGAGGCTGCGGCTATGGCTGTTCAGGCCGGAACCGACCTGAATTGTGGTAGTGTTTACGCAAAAAGTTTGCTGAATGCTGTGAAAAAAGGTCTGGTTACCGAAGCAGAAATCAATCGTTCGGTAAAACGGCTTTTGATGGCTCGTTTGAAGCTTGGCGAATTCGACCCACAGTCAAATGTGTCGTATTCAAACATACCATTGTCGGTTGTTGATGGCAAAGCACATCAGGCAATTGCACTCGATGCCGCTCGTAAATCGATGGTTTTGCTCAAAAATGAAAATAAATTGTTGCCTTTATCAAAAAGCCTGAAACGCGTGGCTGTTATTGGCCCCAATGCCAACAACAAAGAAATTTTGCTTGGAAATTACAATGGTTACTCTATGCACGAGGTTTCGCCACTTGAGGGAATTATGAACAAACTACCCAAAGCAACTGTGAAATATGCTCCCGGTTGTCGTTTGGCCGATGAACTACCTTTATTAACAGCCATTGAGTCGGATTATTTCTTTACCGATAAAACATTAAAAAGAAAAGGACTAAAGGGCTCCTATTTCTCAAAGGCAGATTTTGGTGGAAGTATTGCACATACGCGCATTGATAAAAATATCGATTTTGTATGGTGGACAAAAGCCCCTTTTGAGGATATGAATCCTTCATCGTTTTCGGTACGCTGGGAAGGTGTTTTGGTGCCTCCCTCCAGTGGAAAATATGCCATTGGTGGCGAAGCTTTCAATGGATTTGATATTTATCTGAATGGCGAAAGGCTCGTAAAAGGGCGTAAAAGCGACCACGACCCTCGACGAGAATATGAATTTATTGAGTTGGAAGCCGGTAAAAAGTACGATATCAGATTCGATTACCTGCAAAATCATACCGAGTACTCAATTGCCCGTTTGGTATGGGATAAGCCCAATAATCAGATGATGAAAGAAGCTGTTCAACTGGCAAATAATTCAGATGTGGTAGTGTTATTTATGGGTTTAAGTCCTTCGCTTGAAGGGGAAGAAATGAAAGTGAAAGTGGCCGGATTTGATCATGGCGACCGACTTGACATTCAGTTGCCAGCTGTTCAAACAGCCTTAATGAAAGAAATTCATAAATTGAGAAAACCGACAGTGTTGGTGTTGTTGAATGGAAGTGCTATTGCATTCAATTGGGAATCAGAAAATATCCCGGCCATTCTTGAAGCATGGTATCCCGGTCAGGCAGGCGGTACAGCCATTGCCGATATTCTATTTGGCGATTATAACCCTGCAGGGCGTTTACCGCTGACATTTTATAAATCTATCGACCAAATTCCGGCATTCGATGTGTACGATATGCAGGGTAAAACCTATCGCTATTTCGATAAAAAACCATTGTATGAGTTTGGTTATGGGTTGAGTTATGCCGATTTTGAGTATAGTTTAAATACTATTTCTTCCGAAATTAAAGCCGGTGAGTCCATTAAGTTGGCTGTACAGGTTAAAAACAAGGCTAAAATAGCTGGCGATGAAGTTGTTCAGCTATATGTCTCTTTACCGGATAGCAAAAATAAAAAACCAATTCGTTCATTACAGGGTTTTAAACGTATCTCATTGAAAGCCGGCGAAACTCAAACGGTCGAATTTGAGTTGAAGCCATCGCAATTTGCTGCACTCGATAAAAATAATATTCCGGTGGTTGAAGCCGGAAATATAAAAATTTCGGTAGGCGGTAAGCAGCCTGATTCAGCTTCAATAGCTGGAGGAAAGGTGCTCGAATGTAATGTGAAAGTGTCAGGTGAATCTTTTATTGTTCCTAATTAAATGTTTTTTATGAGATTTCTTCGTTTTATATTAGTTTTCCTTATATTGTCATGTCAGTTGCTTTTTGCAGAGGATGGCAGTCGTTTGTGGTTGCGATATTCGGATGTGAAAGTGGATGAACATACGTTTTCGGGCTGTGTAGGACAAGAAGATGTGTTGGCGATTACTGAATTTCGTGATGCATGGAAACAAATGACGGGCAGGGAATTGGCTATGCAGAAATCTATTGCCGATAATTCAGTTGTTATTGCTCTCGCAAACGACAGAATTGTGAAAACAACTGGTGTTACAACACAACTGAAGTTGTTGGGTAATGAGGGATATCTTATACGTTCATTAGTCCTAAATAAAAAATCAATCACATTGATAACTGCGAATTCACGCGCAGGTTTACTCTACGGAGCATTTCATCTACTACGTTTACTACAAGCTAATGAATTTACAGGTGAAATTAACATAGCCGAAAAACCTCATTATGGGTTGCGTATTCTTAATCATTGGGATAATCTGGATGGTACTGTGGAGCGTGGTTATGCTGGTAAATCTATTTGGAAATGGGACGAGCTTCCCGCTAAAATTTCGCCTAAATACAGAGAGTATGCTCGTGCTAATGCATCTATTGGCATAAATGCAACGGTACTTAACAATGTCAATGCGTCGCCAAAAATGCTTAGTGCCGAAACATTGGCAAAAGTGAAGGCCATTGCCGGCGAATTACGTCCTTATAATATTAAAGTTTTTCTGGCCATTAATTTTTCATCGCCAAAGGCCTTAGGTGGTTTGTCTACAGCTGATCCACTCGACAATGATGTGATAAATTGGTGGAAAAATAAAGCCGCCGAGATATATAAATTAATACCTGATTTTGGTGGTTTTCTGGTGAAAGCCAATTCCGAAGGACTTCCGGGTCCTATGGATTATGGACGCACGCATGTGGATGGGGCCAATATGTTGGCCGATGCGTTGAAACCCTTTGGTGGCTTGGTTATGTGGCGTGCTTTTGTTTATGAACCCGGCGACGATCGAGCAAAACTGGCCTACAAAGAGTTCATACATTTCGATGGTCAGTTTCGGGACAATGTGATTGTGCAGGTGAAAAATGGTCCGATTGATTTTCAGCCACGCGAACCGTTTAGCCCGCTTTTTGGCGCGATGAAGAAAACTGCTTTAATGCCAGAACTTCAAATCACACAGGAATATCTTGGTCATAGCAACCATCTGGTTTTCTTATCTACCATGTGGGAGGAATTTTTACAATCAGATACGTATAGTCACGGAAAAGGTTCAACCATTGCGCGTATAACCGGCACGGAATTTCAAAAACGTACGGCAATAGCTGGTGTGGCCAATATTGGTGAGGATGCCAATTGGTGTGGACATCACTTTGCGCAAGCCAATTGGTATGCATTTGGTCGTTTGGCCTGGAATCCTGAAATTTCGAGTGAGCATATTGCCGACGAATGGGTGAAAATGACGTTTAATCTCAACCTAACCTTGCCCAAGGGGAGGGAAACTGAAAATCCTCAGGTTGATGCAAAACCCGAAACTCGAAACTCGAAACTCGAAACAATAATAAACATGATGTTGTCATCGCACGAAACCTGTGTTGATTATATGATGCCCCTGGGATTGCACCACATTTTTGCCTGGGAGCATCATTACGGACCTGAACCCTGGTGTGAAATAAAAGGTGCAAGACCGGATTGGCTACCCAAGTATTATCACAATGCCGACTCTGTAGGGCTTGGATTTAACCGTACCACCACTGGTAGCAGTGCTGTAAGTCAGTATTTTCCACCATTGCGCGAAC
Source organism: Paludibacter sp. (assembly GCA_048859825.1). Classification (GTDB taxonomy): domain Bacteria; phylum Bacteroidota; class Bacteroidia; order Bacteroidales; family Paludibacteraceae; genus Paludibacter. The sequence continues at coordinate 1,060 of JBLIZK010000043.1, read as the reverse complement.
AGTTAAACGATGTAAAACAATGTCCTGAGAAATATTTGCTGTGGTTTCATCATGTTTCGTGGAATCATAAAATGCAATCAGGGAGAACTTTGTGGAATGAGTTGTGCTACAAATACGATTCCGGAGTGAAGCAGGTGCGCGAGTATCAAAAAGTGTGGGACGGCTTAGAGTCTGTAATCGATGCACAACGATTCAAAGAAGTACAATCAAAACTGCGCATTCAAGCCCGCGATGCTGTATGGTGGAAGGATGCTTGCTTGCTGTATTTTCAAACATTTTCGAAACAACCAATACCATATGAAATTGAGCGTCCGGTACACGAATTGGAAGATTTGAAAAAGATAAAACTAAACATGAAACATCATAATTAGTAAGTAATGCATTTTCGAATAAATAAAGTTGTTTTGCTGTTTCTCCTGGTTTCAGTTAATTTGTTATCAGCAAAGAAAGAAACAGCTTTGCGGGAACGTATTTCATTAAACGAAGGCTGGAAATTCTTCAAATACTCATCTCCGGCACTGGCAGATAGGTTGATTTATGATGTTCGACCAGAAGTAGACAACAAAGGAGAATACCTGGTTGCAGATGCAAAACCAACTGAAGCCGTTGAATTTAAATCGTCTAAAGAAGTTCTTAAGGAATGGATTCTGCCTACGGCTAATTCATTTATAGCTGATAAAACGAAACGATATATTCGACCAGCAGGGAATCCCGGTGCCGATTTCCCATTTGTGCAAAAAAGTTTTGATGATAGTAGTTGGGAAAACGTTGATTTACCTCACGATTGGGCCATCAAGGGGCCATTTTTTACAGGATGGGATGCCGAGGTAGGAGGTGGAATGGGGCGCTTGCCCGTAAATGGCGTGGGCTGGTATCGCCGAAAAATAACTGTCTCTGACTCTGATTTGTCAAAGAACATTTTTCTGGATATTGATGGAGCTATGTCATATGCCATGGTTTGGCTCAATGGGAATTTAGTGGGTGGTTGGCCTTACGGTTATAACTCATGGCGTGTGGATTTAACGCCCTATTTGAAACCTGGAGCCGACAATCAACTTGC
>JBLIZK010000042.1:0-3154 GCA_048859825.1 Paludibacter sp. | reverse complement strand
CTTTCACTATTCCTTATATTGGTTCAACAGTACCTATTAGCGTATTATTTCTGGTGCTTGCAGGGCTTTGTACCTCTATTATGTGGGGTGGTATTTTCAATTTGGCTGTAGAAGGTCTTGGAAAATATACTGCCGCTGCTTCTGGGATTTTTATGGTAATGGTAATGGGAGTTGGTATTGTACCTCTGTTCCAGGGCTGGATTTCAGATAATTTTGGATATATCAATAGTTATTGGGTAATGTTTGCCTGTATGGCTTATCTGCTTTGGTATGCTTTGGTCGGTTGTAAAAATGTAAACAAAGATATTCCTGTAGAATAAAAATAATGATTGTTTCGTGTTTTACGTTTCGTGTTATTCAGCATGAAACGTATAACATGAAAACTGAAACAGAAATTGAATTATGGAAAAACCTTATGTAATAGGAATGGATATGGGTGGTACCAACACTGTGTTTGGTGTGGTTGATGCCCGTGGAACTGTGATTTCGAAAAGTGCGATTAAAACAGGTACACATACTGATGTAAATCTTTATATTCAGGATTTGTACGACGAAATGATAAAGCTCATCGACGCGGCTGGTGGCGTTGATAAATTCAAAGGTATTGGTGTAGGAGCTCCCAACGGAAACTACTATACCGGAAACATTGAATTTGCTCCGAATCTGCCCTGGAAAGGAGTAATTCCTTTTGCAAAGCTTATGGCTGAAAAATTCGGATTTCCTGCAGCCCTTACCAACGATGCCAATGCAGCTGCTATTGGCGAAATGACTTATGGCGTAGCACGTGGAATGAAGAATTTCATTATGATTACCCTTGGTACAGGTGTTGGAAGTGGCATCGTGATTGATGGTAAGCTTGTTTATGGTCACGATGGTTTTGCCGGAGAGCTTGGACATACAACAGCTATTCGCGAAAACGGTCGCGTGTGTGGCTGCGGTAAAAAAGGCTGTCTCGAGACTTATTGCTCGGCTACTGGTGTGGCCCGTTCGGCACGCGAAATTCTTGCTTCGAGTACTCAGGAAAGTCTTCTGCGCAATATCCCGGTTGATAGCATCACATCGAAAGATGTATTTGAAGCTGCTATGGAAGGCGACGAAATTGCAAAAGATATTTTTGCTTTTACTGGAAAGATTCTGGGTCAGAGTCTGGCCGATTTTGTGGCATTTAGTGCGCCCGAGGCCATTGTGCTTTTTGGAGGTCTTTCGAAAGCCGGCGATTTGATTATGAATCCGATTCGTGAAAATATGGAGGATAATCTTCTTCCGTTGTGGAAAGGTAAAATCAAATTGTTTTTTTCAGAACTGAAAGAAGCTGATGCAGCTGTGTTGGGTGCGAGTGCACTGGCATGGGAACTGTAAAGCTTTAAAAAGAGAATATATTGAAACGGAGAGCCTTGTAAGAAGGTATCTCAGTTTTTTTTTGTTTGTATGAATAGTAGATGCAAAAAAAAGAAGCAATCACTTTCGTGATTGCTTCTTTTTTGTCATTGTATGCTTGTGTTTTAAATACAAGTCAGTTGCTGAAAGTTTTACGCGTTTTTAGCTTTCATCACGATAGCTTTGAAAGCTTCGGGGTGATTCATTGCTAAATCGGCAAGAACTTTGCGGTTCATTTCGATACCTGCTTTGTGCAAAGCACCCATCAGTTTCGAATATGACATTCCTTCAAGGCGGGCAGCAGCGTTGATACGCTGAATCCACAATGCGCGGAAGTTACGTTTTTTAGCTTTACGGTCGCGGTATGCATATTGCAAACCTTTTTCCCATGTATTTTTGGCAACGGTCCATACGTTACGACGACCACCATAATAGCCTCTGGTGAGACTTAAAATTCTTTTTCTTCTTTTACGTGAAGCAACGTGATTTACTGATCTTGGCATAATTAAAAATGATTTGTGAATGTTAGCGCTGCGATTATGCAGTCTTAAAGCTAAAGCACTCTGATTTTTTGACTAAGAAAAATGTGATAAAAGTAACTCTTCAGACAATTATCTTAAACAAAGCATAGCTTTTACGTTTTTCTCATCTACGTTTGCAACGAGTGCATCGTGAGTAAGATTACGTTTCTGCTTGGTAGTTTTTTTTGTCAGAATGTGTCTTTTGAACGCATGTTTTCTTTTGATCTTTCCTGTTCCGGTAAGGGTGAACCTTTTTTTGGCACCGGAGTTAGTTTTCATTTTTGGCATTTTACTATTTATTTAATTTATAAAAAATCCGTGGTTTTGTTGCAAAAATAACCTATTTGCTGGTTTTCTTGGGTGAAAACATGATAATCATGCGTTTACCTTCGAGTACAGGAAGCTGGTCTACTTTTGCATAATCTTCAAGGTCGTTTGCAAAGCGTGCAAGCAGCATTTCGCCCTGCTCTTTAAACAAAATTGAACGTCCTTTGAAGAATACATAGGCTTTTACCTTACAGCCTTCTTTGAGAAATTCAACAGCATGTTTCAACTTAAAGTTATAATCGTGATCGTCGGTTTGAGGTCCGAAACGAATTTCCTTCAGTATAACTTTCGAAGCTTTTGCTTTTTGTTCCTTCTCGCGTTTTTTTTGTTGATACAAGAATTTCTGATAATCAACAACTTTACATACAGGTGGTGCTGCGTTTGGCGAAATTTCTACCAAATCCAGCTCAAGTTGATCAGCGATTCGCATGGCTTCTTCGTAAGAATAAATGCCCTGTTCGACGTTATCGCCTACCAAACGTACTTCTTTTAGACCTCTGATTTTCTCATTAATGCGGTTGGGCATTTCTTTTTCGCGGCCCTTTTGAGGTCTGATGATTAATTGTTTAGCTATTGCTTGTTTCCTCCTTTAATTAAATTGTGAATAAAATCTTTCTTTTGTGATTTTGAGCGCGCAAATATAATACATTTTTTTCAATTAGCAGCACTGTAATTCAAATTATTATCAAAATGACTGATTGAAATTATGGCGTTCTTTTTCTGATGGTTGTAGATGCCGGATAATGTTTATTCTTTGAAAATGTTTTTTAAGGATTAGCTGCAGGCATGGGATTATTGCTAAAAGATTATATACTATTGTGTAATCGGAGAAAAATGAGTATTTTTGCCCCACTTTTTTGGAAAAGAAAGTGTGATGGGAAATTAAGCGACTAATCACTTAATAACGAACGCTTAAATTTTGAGTAACA